>JAGNNA010000064.1 GCA_017990895.1 Reyranella sp. | reverse complement strand
TTCAAGGTCGAGGTCACGTCGTTGAAGGTAGGCTCGAGCGAGGCCACCGGCGAGGCGCTGTTCCGCGTGGACCGCAAGGGCACGCCCACCATCCTCGTGAACGCCGACATAACTCGCCTCGACGTGTCGGAACTGAAGGCTCCGCCGGCGATGGCGGCGCCGGCCGCCCCTGCGACGGCGCCCGTGCAGCCGCCGCGCCTGATACCGACCCTGCCGTTCGTCGCGAACTGGCTCGGCCGCTCCGCCCTGACGGTCACCGTGAGACTCGGCGAGGTGGTGGGCCTCGGCGCCAAGATGCAGAACGCGTCGGTGACGCTGGCATCGGGCGAGACGCGCTTCACGTTCCGCGCGGCGGCGACCGTCGGCGGCGGCTCGGCCGGCGTCGATCTCGTCTACGACCCGGCAGGCCGCGTCGGGCAGACCACACTGACGGCCACGGCCAATCGCGTCTCGCTGGGGGAACTCTCGACCCTGCTGGGGCTGGATCTCGGCCTGCGCGATGGGGTCGCCGATATCGACCTCCGCCTGCGCGGTGGCGGCCGCACGACTCGCGATGCGCTGAACTCGGCCAACGGCTCGATCGACATGGCCATGGGCAAGGGGCTGTGGCCGCACAGCCAGCTCGTCAACTGGCCGCCGGAGACGCAGCGGCTGCTGGGCGGCACCGATGCGGGCGTGCCATTCAACTGCATCGCCGGACGTTTCGAGGTCAGCAGTGGTGTCGCCAACCTCCGGCGCCTGGTCGTCGACACGCCGCGCGGCGTGCTGGTGGGCGGCGGCTATTTCCACCTGCGCACCGACGGCTGGGAGTTCATCATGGCCCCCGAGGCGCGCGACCCCCAGAACGCGGCTCTCGCCGTGCCGATGCGGATCAAGGGCGGGCCCGGCAAGGCCACGGCCAGCGCGGTCGATCCCAACCTCTCCAAGCTGCTGGTCGGCGGCGGCCCAATTCCCAGCCTCGTGGCGCAGGTCTCGCAGGCGGGCCGGCAGGCCGGCGCCAATGCCTGCGCCGTCCTCGCGCCGCGTGTGGAGGCCCTGCGTCCGGGGCTGCGGGCCCAGATGCCGGCGCCGACGTCGGACGCGCGTCAGCGCGCCTCACGGCCGCCGGCGCGCACCCCCGGTCCGCAGCGCAGTCAGGGCCGCTAACCGCGGCCTTGTCGGCGGCACCGCACCGCGTGTAATCCCGACGCCACGCTGCGACAGGAGAACGGGCAGTTCCGCATCGTGAGTGGACCGGGAGCTGAATGAAGCGCTTCTACAAGGATACGGGCGTCGACGAGGGCGAGGGCGGTTTTCGCGTCCTGCTCGACGGCAAGCCCATGCGGACACCGGCCAAGGCAATCCTGGTGGTGCCGACGCGGGCGCTCGCGGAGGCCATTGCTGCCGAATGGGCTGCCGTGCCTGAGAAAGCCGAGATCAATGCCGCGCACCTTCCCCTGACGCGTCTCGCTGCGACCGGCATCGACCGCGTCGTGACGCGGCGCGAGGAAGTGATCGCCGATACGGCGAAGTACGCGGCCTCTGACTTGCTCTGCTATCGCGCTACCGGGCCGGACAGCCTGGTCGGGCTGCAGCGCGAGCGCTGGGACCCGCTGCTCGCCTGGGCGGCCGAGCGTCACGGCGCCCGCCTGGTGACCGCGGACGGGATCGGCTTCGTCGAACAGGGGGCCGAGGCCAGGGCGCGGCTTCACGAGGCGGTCGCGGCGCACGGCGATCTGGCCCTCTCTGCGCTCTACAATCTCACGCACACGGCGGGCTCGGTCGTGATTGCCCTCGCGGTGTCTGATGGACGCCTCGACGCGGCGGGCGCCTTCACGGCCGCGCAGACCGACGAACTCTACCAGGTGGATCGCTGGGGCGACGATCCGATCGCGGAGAAGCAGCGCGAGGGCGTGCGCCGGGACATCGAGGCGGCGGCGCGCTTTCTTTCACTTCTGGAAAACGCGCGTCTGCGCGGCTGAGAGGGATCATGGGAGCGGGTACCAGGCTACGGAAGGTGATGGCCGAGAAGGGCCTGGTCGAGGCGATGGCGGGGCACAGCCCGCTCTCCGCGATGCTCGCCGCCGAGGCGGGCTTCGATGCGATCTGGGCCTCGGGGTTCGAATTGTCTGCCCTGTACGGCGTACCGGACGTCAGCATCGTGTCGATGACCCAGCATCTCGACATGACACGCGCCATGGCCGACCGCTCGGGCCTGCCGGTCGTGGCCGACGTCGACACCGGCTTCGGCAACGCCATCAACGTCCTCTACGCGGTGGAGCAGTACGAGCGCGCCGGCGTCGGTGCGATCGTGATGGAGGACAAGAGCTTCCCCAAGGTCACCAGCCTGATCGCCGGCGGCCGCCAGGACATGGTCCGCATCGAGGAGTTCCAGGGCAAGATCGAGGCAGCGCGGTCGGCCCGGCGCGATCCCGATCTCGTGGTCGTGGCCCGCACCGAGGCGCTGATCGCCGGGCTCGGCCAGGACGAGGCGCTGAAGCGGGCGCGGGCCTATGAAGCCGCCGGCGCCGACCTGATCCTGGTCCATTCCAAGCAGAAGACGCCGGACGAGATCGAGGCCTTCATCAAGGCCTGGGACGGCAAGGTGCCGATCGCGCTGGTGCCGACCGCATACCCGCAGATGACGGTGGCGCGGGTCAAGGAGCTGAAGAAGGTCGGCCTGCTGATCTGGGGCAACCATGCGATTCGTGCGGCGGTCGGGGCGATGCGCGCGACCTTCGCGCAGATCCGCCGCGACGGCGGAATTCACGGCGTCGAGGCGAGTATTCCCTCGGTCGACGCGGTATTCGATTTGCAGGGAATGGGAACGGTGAAGGACAACGAGAAGCGATTCCTCCGCTAGACGCGATCACGTTATTGGCCGAAAACTGACCGAGGGCCGGAGAATTAGATGCAGAAAATGTTGGAAGAACTCGAGCGCAGGCGGGCAGCGGCGCGTCTGGGCGGAGGTGAGCGCCGCATCGAGGCGCAGCACGCCAAGGGCAAGCTGACGGCGCGCGAGCGCATCGATGCGCTCCTCGATCCGGGGTCGTTCGAGGAATACGACATGTTCGTCGAGCATCGCTCGATCGATTTCGGCATGGAGAACCAGAAGATCCCGGGCGACGGCGTGGTCACCGGCCACGGCACGATCAACGGTCGGCTGGTCTACGTGTTCAGCCAGGATTTCACGGTCTTCGGCGGCGCCCTGTCCGGCATGCACGCCACCAAGATCTGCAAGATCATGGACATGGCCATGAAGGTGGGCGCCCCGGTGCTCGGGCTGAACGACTCGGGCGGCGCGCGCATCCAGGAGGGCGTCGACTCTCTCGCGGGCTATGCCGACGTTTTCCAGCGCAACGTGCTGGCCTCCGGCGTGATCCCGCAGATCTCGATGGTCATGGGGCCCTGCGCCGGCGGCGCGGTCTATTCGCCGGCCATGACCGACTTCATCTTCATGGTGAAGGACAGTTCCTACATGTTCGTCACCGGCCCCGACGTGGTGAAGACCGTCACCCACGAGACGGTGACGCAGGAGGAGCTGGGCGGCGCGCTGACCCACACGCAAAAGTCGGGCGTGGCCGACCTCGCCTTCGAAAACGACATCGAGGCGCTGCTGCAGCTGCGCCGCTTCGTCGACTTCCTGCCCTCGAACAACCGCGAGAAGGCGCCGGTCCGCACGACGCTCGACCCGGTCGATCGCGAGGACTTCTCGCTCGACACGCTGGTGCCGGAGAATCCCAACAAGCCCTACGACATCAAGGAACTGATCCTGAAGGTCGTGGACGAGGGCGACTTCTTCGAACTCTCGCCGGAATGGGCGGCCAACATGGTGGTAGGCTTCGGCCGCATGGCCGGCCGCTCGGTGGGCTTCGTGGCCAACCAGCCGATGGTGCTGGCGGGCTGCCTCGACATCGACAGCTCGCGCAAGGCCGCGCGCTTCGTGCGCTTCTGCGATGCCTTCAACATCCCGATCGTGACCTTCGTCGACGTGCCGGGCTTCCTGCCGGGCACGACCCAGGAGTTCGGCGGCATCATCAAGCACGGAGCCAAGCTGCTCTACGCCTATGCCGAGGCGACGGTGCCGAAGGTGACAGTGATCACCCGCAAGGCCTATGGCGGCGCCTACGACGTGATGGCGTCGAAGCACCTGCGCGGCGACGTGAACTATGCCTGGCCGGGCGCCGAGATCGCGGTGATGGGCGCCAAGGGCGCGGTCGAGATCATCTTCCGGTCGGATGTCGGCGACGCCAACAAGATCGCGGCGCGCACCGAGGAATACCGCCAGAAGTTCGCCAATCCGTTCGTGGCGGCCAATCGTGGCTTCATCGACGACGTGATCATGCCGCACGGCACGCGCCGCCGCATCTGCCGGGCGCTGACCACGCTCGAGACCAAGAAGCTCGAGAATCCGTGGCGCAAGCACGGCAACCTGCCTCTGTGACGGAAGCCGCGTGCATCTCTCTCCCGAGGAGCGCATGAGGCGCGGCCGTATCGTGCGCAAGCACCTGATGGTCGGGCTTCTCGCGCTGCTCGTGATCATCCCGCTGAATTTCATCGTGAGCCGCCAGTATCCGTGGTGGCTCTGGGTCCTCATCGTCTGGTTGCCCCTGATCGGCGCGCACTCAATGTGGGCCAGGGGCTTCTTCGATCGCAGAAAAGAAGGAATGTGAGCATGGCCGCCAAGAAGAAGGTCGCCAAGGTCGCCGCCAAGGGCGCGCCCGCCAAGAACGCCGCGGTGGCGAAGAAGGCGCGGGCCGAGTAGCCGGCCGCCGCACCAGGGCCGCTGTTCGACAAGATCCTGATCGCAAACCGCGGCGAGATTGCCTGCCGGGTCATCCGGACCTGCAAGCGGCTCGGCATCAAGACCGTTGCGGTCTACTCCGAGGCCGACGCCGACGCGCTGCACGTGCGCGAGGCGGACGAGGCGGTGCTGATCGGACCGCCGCCCTCGGCCCAGTCCTACCTGCTGATCGACAAGATCGTGGAGGCCTGCAAGGCCACCGGCGCGCAGGCGGTGCACCCGGGCTACGGCTTCCTGTCCGAGAAGGAAGCTTTCCAGAAGGCGCTGGCGGAGGCCGGCATCGCCTTCATCGGCCCCGACGCCCACGCCATCTACGCCATGGGCGACAAGATCGAATCCAAGAAGCTCGCCCAGGCGGCCGGCGTCAGCACCGTGCCCGGCTATCTGGCCGCGATCCCCAATGCCGACGAGGCGGTGAAGATCGCGCGCAAGATCGGCTATCCGGTCATGATCAAGGCCTCCGCCGGCGGCGGCGGCAAGGGCATGCGCATCGCCTGGAACGACGCCGAGGCGCATGAGGGCTTCGGCTCGGCGACCAACGAGGCCAAGGCCTCGTTCGCCGACGATCGCGTGTTCATCGAGAAGTATGTCGAGGAGCCGCGCCACATCGAGATCCAGCTGATCGCCGACGGCCACGGCAACTGCGTCTATCTCTGGGAGCGCGAGTGCTCGATCCAGCGTCGCCACCAGAAGGTGATCGAGGAGGCGCCGAGCCCGTTCCTCGACGCGAAGACGCGCAAGGCGATGGGCGAGCAGGCCGTGGCTCTCGCCAAGGCGGTCAAGTACAAGAGCGCCGGCACGGTCGAGTTCATCGTCGACAAGAACCGCAAATTCTACTTCCTGGAGATGAACACCCGCCTGCAGGTCGAGCATCCGGTGACCGAGCTGATCACCGGCCTCGATCTCGTCGAACTGATGATCCGCGTGGCGGCCGGCGGGAAGCTTCCGTTCCAGCAGAAGGACGTGAAGCTGCAGGGCTGGGCCGTCGAGGCACGCCTCTATGCCGAGGATCCGTTCCGCAACTTCCTGCCGTCGACGGGACGCCTCGTGAAGTATCGCGAGCCCGAAGCGGGACCCGACGTGCGCGTCGATACCGGCGTCTACGAGGGCGGCGAGATCTCGATGTTCTACGACCCGATGATCGCCAAGCTCTGCACGCACGGAAACACGCGCGACGAGGCGATCGACCGCATGCTCCGCGCGCTGGACGAGTTTTATGTCCGCGGCGTGTCCCACAACGTGCCGTTCCTCGCCGCGCTGATGGCCCATCCGCGCTTCCGCGCCGGCAAGCTCACCACCAACTTCATTGCCGAGGAATTCAAGGGCGGCTTCACCGCCGAGCATCTGCCGCCGAAGGATCCGGCGGTGCTGGCCGCGGTCGCCGCGGTGGTGGATCGCATCCATGCCCATCGCTCCGGCGCGCCGCAGTCCGAGCGGGTGGTCATGCTCAATCGGTCCGCGATGCCGGTGTCGGTGAGTGGCGGCGGCCTCGAATTCGCGGTCGACATCGACGCCCGCCGAATCGAGATCGAGTCCGACTGGGCGCCGGGCGAGCCTTTGATGCGTGCAAGGGTCGATCAGCACCCTGTGGTGGTACAGATCGATCCGCTGGGTTCCGGCTGGCGGCTGACGCACGAAGGTGGCCAGGCCGACGTACTGGTGCTGACGCCGCGCCAGGGCGAACTCTACGCGCTGATGCCGGTCAAGGCCGCACCCGATACCTCGAAGTTCCTGCTGTCGCCGATGCCGGGTCTCCTCGCCTCGGTCGCGGTGAGCGAAGGGCAGGAGGTCAAGGCGGGCGAAGCGCTGGCCGTGGTCGAGGCGATGAAGATGGAGAACGTGCTGCGCGCCACGCGCGACGGCACGGTGAAGACGCTGCATGCCAAGGCCGGCGACAGTCTGAGGGTCGACCAGAAGATCATCGAGTTCGCCTGAGCGGATGGCCTTGCAGGCGCGTCTGGCGATCACCGGCCGGGTGCAGGGCGTGGGCTACCGCGACTGGGCGGTGACCACGGGCCAGCGGCTCGGCCTCAGCGGCTGGGTCCGCAACCGCACCGACGGTTCGGTCGAGGCGCTGGTCGTGGGTGACGACGAGGCCGTGGGCAAGATGATCGAAGCCTGCCGCACTGGCCCGAGGCTCGCGCGAGTCGACGCCGTCGATGTCGAGCCGGTCGACCTCGACGTCCTGCCTTCCGGCTTTACGCGGCGGCCGACGGCCTGAATTCGCCGAACACTTCCTGGAAGGTCTCGGCCAGGGCCGCATCTAGATCGGCCAGCGTCACCGGCAGGCCGAGATCGACCAAGGACGTCACGCCGTGGTCGGCGATGCCGCAGGGAACGATTCCCGCATAGTGCGACAGGTCGGGCTCGACGTTGATCGAGATGCCGTGGAAGGCCACCCAGTGCCTGACGCGCACGCCGATGGCCGCGATCTTGTCCTCGCGCGGGCTGCCGTCGGGCAGGGGCGGCTTGTCGGGGCGCACGACCCAGACGCCCACACGGCCTTCCCGTCGCTCCGCCTTAACGTTGAAGCGGCCGAGCGTGCGGATGGTCCATTCCTCGAGGTCGGCAACGTAGCGCCGCACGTCCTGGCGACGCGCCCTGAGGTCGAGCATCACATAGGCCACCCGCTGGCCGGGGCCATGATAGGTGTACTGGCCGCCGCGGCCGGCCACGTGGACGGGAAAGCGCGCCGGCTGCAGCAGGTCCTGGGTCCGCGCGCTGGTCCCTGCTGTGTAGAGCGGCGGATGCTCCAGCAGCCACACCATTTCGCCCGCCCGGCCGGCGCGGATGTCGGCGACCCGCGCCTCCATGGCGGCGAGCGCCTCGTCATAGGGGACGGCGCCGTCGGAGATGCGCCATTCGAGCCTGTTCATTGTGGCAAAATCGGCACTTACCGGTCTTCGTGCAAGCCCGCCTTGCCACTGGGGGGACGATTTGGTATCCCCCGCGCCATCGAACCGGCGCGGCCATGGCGGAATTGGTAGACGCGCTAGCTTGAGGTGCTAGTGCCGCGAGGCGTGGAAGTTCGAGTCTTCTTGGCCGCACCATCGCCGGTTCGAATGAAAAAGTAGACGAGAGGTCGCCGCCTGTTGGTAAATCCCAACCGGCGGCCCTTTTGTTTTTCAGGCGAGGAGACGAGCTTTGGCGGACGAACTCAGCGAAAGCGCCCTCCGATACCATCGCCTGCCCAGGCCCGGAAAAATCGAGGTCGTCCCGACCAAGCCGCTGGCGACCCAGCGCGATCTTTCGCTCGCCTATTCGCCCGGCGTGGCCGCGGCCTGCAACGAGATCGTGCGCGATCCGGCGACGGCTGCCGAACTCACCTCCCGTGCCAATCTGGTCGCCGTCGTCACCAACGGCACCGCCGTGCTGGGGCTGGGGGCCATCGGGCCGCTGGCTGCCAAGCCGGTGATGGAGGGCAAGGGCGTCCTCTTCAAGAAATTCGCCGGCATCGACGTCTTCGACCTCGAACTGGCCGAACTGGACCAGGACCGGCTGGTCGACATCGTCGCGGCTCTGGAGCCAACCTTCGGCGGCATCAACCTCGAAGACATCAAGGCGCCGGAATGCTTCTACGTCGAGCAGAAGCTGCGCGAGCGCATGAAGATCCCGGTGTTCCACGACGACCAGCACGGTACCGCCATCATCGTCGGCGCCGCGCTGTTCAACGCACTGTCGCTGGTCGGCAAGGACATCGCCAAGGTGAAGCTCGTCGTGTCCGGTGCGGGTGCGGCGGCCCTGTCCTGTCTCGGCGTGCTGGAGAAGCTCGGCCTGCCGCGCGAGAACATGTGGGTCACCGACATCGCAGGCGTGGTCTGGAAGGGCCGCAACGAGCAGATGGACCCGTGGAAGGAGCGCTATGCCCGCGACACGCAGGCCCGCACCCTGGGCGAGGTGATCGGCGGCGCCGACGTGTTCCTGGGCCTCTCGGCCGCCGGCGTCCTGAAGCCCGAGATGGTGGCCAGGATGGCCGCCCGGCCGCTCATCTTCGCACTGGCCAATCCCAATCCCGAGATCACGCCTGAAGACGTCGCGGGCGTTCGCGACGACGCCATCATGGCGACCGGGCGCAGCGACTATCCCAACCAGGTCAACAACGTCCTCTGCTTCCCCTACATCTTCCGCGGCGCGCTGGACGTGGGGGCCACGACCGTCAACGACGAGATGAAGATCGCGTGCGTGCGGGCGCTCGCGGCGCTGGCGCGGAAGGAACCGTCCGACGTCGTGGCGCGCGCCTTCGGCGAGCAGGCCGGCGGCTTCGGTCCGAGCCAGATCATTCCCAAGCCGTTCGACCCGCGCCTGATCGTCGAACTGGCGCCGGCCGTCGCCAAGGCGGCCATGGAAAGCGGCGTGGCGACGCGGCCGATCGCGGATTTCGACGCCTATCGCCAGCAGCTCAGCCAGTTCGTCTTCAAGTCCGGTCTGGTCATGCGGCCGGTCTTCGCGCAGGCGCGCTCCGATCCCAAGAGGGTGATCTTCAGTGCCGGCGAGGATGATCGCGTCCTGCGCGCCGCCCAGATCATCCTCGACGAGGGGATCGCCAGGCCGATCCTGATCGGTCGGCCGGGAGTCGTGCGTCGCCGCGCCGAGCGACTCGGTCTGCGCTTCCAGCCGGGCGTCGATGTCGAGCTGGTCGATCCGTCCAGCGATCCGCGCTACGACAAGTACTGGGGCGCCTATCACGAGATGATGGAGCGACGCGGCGTCACCGAGCCGACGGCGCGCAACCTCGTGCGCTCCAGCCCCACGCTCATCGCGGCCCTGGCGGTGAAGCTGGGCGATGCCGACGCGATGATCGCCGGCGCCTACGGCCGTTTCCGCACCCATCTGGCCCATGTGCGCGACGTCATCGGCCTGCGCGAGGGCGCGAAGAACATGGCGGCGCTGAGCCTGCTGGTCATGCCGACCCGCGCGCTGTTCATCGCCGACACCTACGTGAACGTCGATCCCGACCCCGAAACCTTGGCCGAGATCACGCTGCTGGCCGCCGACGAGGTGCTGCGCTTCGGCCTCCAGCCCAAGGTCGCGCTGCTTTCTCATTCGAGCTTCGGCAGTTCCGAACATGCCTCGGCCAGGAAGATGGCGGCCGCGGTGAAGATCCTGCACGAGCGGGCGCCGACCCTGGAGGTCGACGGCGAGATGCACGGCGATGCCGCGCTCAACGTCGAAATCCGAAACAGCGTGTTTCCGCGATCCAGGCTCAAGGAAATGGCGAACCTGGTGGTCTGCCCGTCGCTCGATGCCGCCAACATTTCCTTCAACCTGCTGAAGGAGGCGGCGGACGGGCTGCACATCGGGCCGATCCTGCTGGGCACCGATCTTCCGGCGCATGTTCTCACCCCGTCGGTGACCGCCCGCGGCATTCTGAACATGACGGCCCTCGCCGTGGTCGAAGCGCAACGTCTCGCCGAGGCGCGTGGATGAGCGGGGAGATCGACCATCTCGACGAAGTGACGCCGGAACTCGTCCGGCGGGTCGAGGCGGCGCTCACCGAAGACAGGCACGACGATGCCCGGACGCTGCTGGGCAACCTCAGCGCCACGGGACAGGCCTCCATCCTCGAGCAGATCTCGGAGGATGAACGCGACAAGCTGGTCGGCATCCTCAAGGGCGACCTCGATCCCGAGGCCCTGACCGAACTCGACGAGGAAGTCCTCGAGGACGTCCTCGACCAGCTCGACAGCAAGGAAATCGCCGCCGCCGCGCGCGAGCTGGAGGCCGACGATGCGGCCACCATTCTCGAAGACCTGACCGAGGACGAGCGGCGCGAGGTCCTGGCGGAGATTCCCGCCGAGGAACGCGCCGACATCGAACGCGCGCTCGCCTATCCCGAGGACGCGGCCGGCCGCCTGATGCAGCGGTCGCTGGTCAAGGTGGCCGACACCTGGACCGTGGGCGAGGTGATCGACCACTGCCGCGAAGCCACGGACCTGCCCGACGACGTCTACGATATCTTCGTCATCGACGCGTCCGGCCGCCTGCGCGGCTCGGTGCCGCTCGGCCGCATGCTGCGCACGAAGCGCCCCGTGCCGATCCTCGACATCGTCGACCCGGACATTCCGTCGTTGCCGGCGATGGCCGACCAGGCCGAGGTGGCGCACGTCTTCCGCGACAAGAACCTGGTCTCCTGCCCGGTCGTCGACGATGACGGGCGGCTGCTGGGCGTGATCATGGTCGACGACGTGGTCGACGTGATCGACGAGGAGGCGGAAGAGGACCTGCTCAAGATGGGCGGCGTCGGCTCCGACGACATGCATGCCGACACGGTGCGGACGGCGCGCCTGCGGGCACCCTGGCTGCTGGTGAACGTCGCCACCGCGCTGGTCGCCGCCGTCGTGATCGGACAGTTCGAGGGTACGATCGAGAAGATCGTGGTGCTGGCCGCGCTCATGCCGATCGTCGCCTCCATGGGCGGCAACGCCGGCATCCAGACCGTCACCGTAACGGTGCGCGCCCTGGCGATGGGAGAGCTGACCGCCGCCAACGCGCTGCGCTTCATCGGCAAGGAGGCCGTGGTCGGCAGCCTGAACGGGCTGTTGTTCGCCACCTTGCTCGCGGCGGGCGTAATGCTCGTGTTCCACGACTGGCGGCTGGGCGCGGTCATCGCCGCCTCCATGGTCTGCAACCTGATGGCGGCGGCGCTGGCAGGCTCGCTGATCCCGCTCGGCCTGCAGAAGATCGGCGTCGACCCCGCGGTTTCGTCGACGGTTTTCCTCACCATGGTCACCGACGTGACGGGCTTCCTGACCTTCCTCGGGCTGGCGACGATCTTCCTGCTTTGAGGTAATGTTCCAAGCGGAGGTTTCTTGTGTCGACAGTCCTTCGCCTCGTAGCCGCATTTTTCCTGCTGCTGGTCGCCTCCGCGGCCCAGGCGCAGAACAAGGTGCCGTCCGACCGGGCTTTGGAAGCGCTGGTCAAGAGTTCGCTGCTCAGCCTCAACGACGCCAACGTGACCGGAAATTATTCCGTGCTGCATGCCAAGCTGTCCAAGCCGTTCCGCGAACAGTTTCCGCCGGAGAAGCTCAAGGAGACGTTCAGGGAGTTCAGCCAGAGCAACGCCGATTTCGACGTCATCGCCGCCATGAAACCGGCCTATGCCCCACCACCGGTCGTCGACGGCGACGGCAAGCTGGTGGTGAAGGGCGGCTTTCCGACGGAACCGTCGCGCCTGCTCTTCGAGCTGGAGTTCATTCCGTCGGATGGCGAGTGGAAGTTGATCCGTATCCACGTCAAGCTGGGCTCCAAGTCCTGATTCAGTCTCACAGCAGGTAAGACGAAGATGATTCCGAATGCGATGCCGCCGTTCGATTTCGGCTTGGGTGAAACCGCCGACGCGCTGCGCGACCAGGTCCAGCGCTTCGCCTCGACCGAGGTCGCGCCGATCGCCGCCGAGATCGACAAGACCGACCGGTTCCCGCGCGAGCTGTGGCCGAAGATGGGGGAACTGGGCCTGCATGGCATCACGGTCGAGGAGGAGTTCGGCGGATCGGGCCTCGGCTATCTCGAGCATGTCGTTGCGGTGGAGGAGATCAGCCGCGCCTCGGCCGCGGTCGGGCTGAGCTACGGCGCCCACTCCAACCTCTGCATCAACCAGATTCGCCGCACCGGCACCGATGAGCAGAAGAAGCGCTTCCTGCCGAAACTGATCTCGGGCGAGCATGTCGGCAGCCTCGCGATGAGCGAATCGGGCGCCGGTTCCGACGTCGTTTCGATGAAGCTCAGGGCCGAGAAGAAGGGCGACCGCTACGTCCTGAATGGCACCAAGATGTGGATCACCAACAGCCCGGATGCACAGCTGATCGTGGTCTATGCCAAGACCGATCCGGCGGCTGGGTCGCGCGGCATCACCACCTTCATCGTCGAGACCGATCGCAAGGGCTTCAAGGTCGCGCAAAAGCTCGACAAGATGGGTATGCGCGGCTCCTCGACCGGTGAACTGGTGTTCGAGGATTGCGAGATCCCGGAGGAGAACGTGCTGGGCGCGGTGGGCAAGGGCGTCAACGTGCTGATGAGCGGGCTCGACTACGAGCGCGCCGTTCTGGCGGCAGGGCCGATCGGCATCATGCAGGCGGCGATGGATATCGTCGTGCCCTACGTCCACGAGCGCAAGCAGTTCGGCCAGGCGATCGGCGAGTTCCAGCTGGTGCAGGGCAAGCTCGCCGACATGTACACGACCATGAACGCCTGCAAGGCCTATGTGTATGCCGTCGCCAAGGCCTGCGACCGTGGCCAGACCACGCGCAAGGATTCGGCCGGCGCGATCCTCTATGCCGCCGAGAAGGCCACGATGGTCGCGCTCGACGCCATCCAGCTGTTGGGCGGCAACGGCTACATCAACGACTATCCGGCCGGCCGCCTGCTGCGCGACGCCAAGCTCTACGAGATCGGCGCCGGCACCAGCGAGATCCGCCGCATGCTGATCGGCCGCGAACTGTTCGCCGAGACCGCCTGACGGATCGCCGGATTTGACCGCAGGGAGAGTTTTTCGTACACGGTGTGTATGAAAGACCTTCCATGCCGCGCTATCTGACCGAACAGGACATCGCCGATTTCCGCGCCGAGCTGTGCCGGGTCGCCACCGAGCGGTTCGCCCGTTTCGGCTACGAGGGCGTCACGATGCGCCAGCTTGCCGAGGCGCTGGGCTGCAGCCCCAAGACGCCCTATCGCTACTTCAAGGACAAGGCCGACATCCTCGCAACGGTGCGGGCCGAGGCCTTTGCCCGCTTCGCCGACACGCTCGAAGCGGCGGCAGCGGGCGCGTCCGACGGTCCGCTCGACAGTGCGCGCCGCGTGGGCGACGCCTATCTGCGGTTCGCCGACGAGCATCCGCATGCCTATCGCATCATGTTCGAGATCGACCACCCGATAAGCGACGAGCATCCCGACCTGCTGCGCGAATCGAAGCGGGCGCGCAGCTTCATCACGCGCCAGGCCGAGGACATGGTGAAGGCCGGGTTGATCGACGCCGATCCGCTGCTGTTCGGCTGGTCGATGTGGGCCGCCACGCACGGGCTGGTGATGCTGAAGCAGGCGGGCATGCTCGATCACGGGCCCGATATCCGGACGCTCGCAGGTTATCACGGCGCGCTGGTGTTCAAGAGCGCGCTGGCGGCATCGAAGAAGACGGGGAAGAAACAATGACGGCAGGTGTCACGGCGGGCGAGCGGTTCCGCAGCTGGGCCGAAATCCAGGCCAATGCCGCGCGGGCGGCCGGCGGGCTCGAGGCGCTGGGCGTCGGCGAGAATGGCAGCGTGGCCCTGATGCTGCGCAACGACTTCGCGACCTTTGAGGTCAACATGGCGTCGAGCCAGATCGGCGCCTATGCCGTGCCGATCAACTGGCACTTCACGCCCGAGGAGGCGAGCTACATCCTGCGCGACAGCGGTGCGAGCGTGCTGGTCGCGCATACCGACCTGCTGGCGCAGATCGCCGGCGGTGTGCCTGAAGGCGTGAAAGTCTTCGCCGTCCCGACACCGGACGAGATCGCTACCGGCTACGCCGTGCCGGACGAAAACCGCCGCGTGCCTTCGGTAGCCGACTCCTGGGAACAGTTCGTCGCTGCGTCCGCCCCGCGGACCGCGCCGCCACGCCCGTCGCGCGGCAGCATGATCTACACGTCCGGCACCACGGGACGGCCCAAGGGCGTGCGTCGCCAACCGAGCACGCCCGAGCAGCAGGCGGCCGGGGCCCAGGAAGCCGCGCTGTTCTGGGGGCTGAAGCCCGATCCGTCGATCGTCGTGCTGATGAACGGCCCGATGTACCACTCTGCCCCCGCCGCGTACGGCATGGCGAGCGCGCGGCTCGGCCTGCACATGGTGCTGCAGCCGCGCTTCGAGGCTGAAGACATGCTGCGCCTCATCGCGCGGCACGGGGTCACCCATATGCACATCGTGCCGACCATGTTCGTGCGCCTGCTGCGTCTGCCGGCTGAAGTCCGGGCGCGCCACGACGTCTCGTCGCTCGCCTTCGTCAGCCATGGCGCCGCGCCCTGCGCGCCCGCCGTGAAGCGCCAGATGATCGAGTGGTGGGGGCCGGTCATCAACGAATACTACGGCGCAACGGAAACGGGCGTCGTCGTCTGGCACGGCTCGGAGGAGGCGTTGCGCAAGCCTGGCACGGTCGGCCGGCTGGTGCCCGGCGGGGTGCTGCGGATCGTCGACGAGGACGGGCGGGACGTGAAGCAGGGTGAGGTCGGCGAGATCTACCTGCGAGGTCCCCATCTGGCCGAGTTCACCTACAACAACGACGACGCCAAGCGCCGCGAGATCGCGCTCGGCGAACTCGTCACGGTGGGTGACGTGGGCTACGTCGACGCCGACGGGTTCCTGTTCCTGTGCGACCGCAAGCGCGACATGATCATCTCCGGCGGCGTTAACATCTACCCGGCCGAAATCGAGTCGGCGCTGATCCAGATGCCGGGCGTGCGCGACTGCGCCGTGTTCGGCATTCCGGACGAGGAATTCGGCGAGCAGATCTGCGCCCATGTCGAGCCGGCCGCCGGCGCGGTCCTCGATGCCGCCGACGTGCGGGCCTATCTCGGGGAGCATCTGGCCCGCTACAAGGTGCCCAGGGTGGTCGAATTCAGTGCCGCACTTCCGCGTGAGGATTCGGGCAAGATCTTCAAACGCAAGCTGCGCGCGCCATATTGGGAGAAGGCAGGCCGCAGCATCTGAGGGGTTCCATGGCCGAGGACGACGTCACGCTGTCCGGCGAGATCAAAGGCAAGCTGGTCGACGCCAAGCAGAAGTGGGCCGAGGAAGGCCGCCTGCTCACCGGCGAGAGCGCTGCACCTTCCGAACGCCTGCCGCCCGGCCAACGTCTGGTCGAGACCTGGCCGGTCCTCGATCTCGGCATCAAGCCCGAGATTCCGACGCATGCCTGGAGGCTGTTTGTCGACGGGGAGGTCGAGTCCCCCGTCACGCTGAAATGGGACGAGTTCCAAGCCCTGCCGAAGACCCGACTGACGACCGACATCCACTGCGTCACCGCATGGTCCCGCTACGACAACAGGTGGGAGGGCGTCAGCGCCCGCGACCTGATCGACCTGGTGAAGCCCAAGGCCTCGGCGCAGCATGTGATCTTCCATTCCTACGACACCTACAAGACCAACGTGCCGCTGGCCGACTTTGCCGCGGAAGACGTCATGCTGGCCTGGAGCTGGAACGACGCGCCGATCAGCCGCGAGCATGGCGGGCCGCTGCGTGTCGTGATCCCGAAGCTCTATTTCTGGAAAAGCGCCAAGTGGATCAAGCGGATCGAGTTCTCCGAACTGGACAAGCCGGGATTCTGGGAAGTGCGCGGCTATCACAATTACGGCGATCCGTGGCGCGAGCAGCGCTACGACGACGAACCTTGAAGGGAGGCCTTGGATGGGCGCGCACGATTTCAGCTTCACCGCGATCGACGGCAAGCCGCTGGAGTTGCAGGCCCTGGCCGGCCGGCCGATCCTGCTGGTGAACGTCGCCTCCTATTGCGGATTCACGCCGCAATACATCGACCTCCAGGCCCTGCACGAGAACTACGGTCCGCGCGGCCTCGTGGTGCTGGGAGTACCATGCAACGACTTTGGCGAGCAGGAGCCACGCAGCGAAGGCGAGATCGCGAAGTTCTGCGAGTCGGTGTACGACATCACCTTCCCCATGACCGCGAAGCAGAAGGTGATCGGTCCCGAGGCCCACCCGCTCTACAAGTGGATCGTTTCGGAAGCAGGCGAGGGCGCCGCGCCCAGGTGGAACTTCCACAAGTACCTGATCGGCAAGGACGGCAGCCTGCAGGGTGCCTGGCCGAGCCGCGTGCGACCGGTCTCGGGCGAGATCACGTCCGCGATCGAGGCGGCGCTATAGGTCCCTCAATGGAGCGCGCCACTCCAGTGGCGCATCATGATCATGAGCGCCACTGGAGTGGCGCGCTCCATTGATGCGGAGTCGACTCGAAAGCGACTGAATCTCACGCTGCGTCGAGGGCTTTGCGGACGCCGTCGAAGACCTGGTGGAACATCTCGGTCGTGAGGCGGCCGGTGTTCGTGTTGTAGCGGGAGCAGTGATAGCTGTCGGCGAGCATCAGGCCGGTCGGCAGCTTGTGCAGCCGGTTATGGATGAACGGGTAGGCGCCCGCCGGGCGTACCGTCAGGGCGCGCAGGATCTGGTCGTGGGCGCCCTTGCCCAACGCCACGAGGACTCGCAGCTTCGGCATGACGGCAAGTTCGGACTGCAGGAACGGCCGGCAGGCGGTGAACTCGACGGGCAGGGGCTTGTTCTCGGGCGGCAGGCAGCGCACGGCATTGGCGATGCGACAGTCGACGAGCTGCAGCCCGTCGTTCGGATCGGCCCGGTAGGTGCCCTGCGCAAAGCCGAACTTCAGGAGCGTCGAGTACAGGAGGTCGCCGGCATAGTCGCCGGTGAAGGGGCGGCCGGTGCGGTTGGCGCCCTTCATGCCCGGCGCCAGCCCGACGATCAGCAGGCGCGCATCGAGCCTGCCGAAGGAGCGCACCGGCGCATTCTTCCAGTCGGGGAACTTGCCCTGCAGGTCGTGGCGGAAGGCCGCGAGCCTTGGGCAGCGCGGGCAGTCGAGCGG
>JAGNNA010000065.1 GCA_017990895.1 Reyranella sp. | reverse complement strand
AATCCGTTCAGCTGATCGACCATCGTGTTGATGGTCTCCTTGAGCTGAAGTATCTCGCCCCGCACATCGACCGTGATCTTCTTGGACAGGTCGCCGCGCGCCACACGCCCGTCACTTCGCTCACCTTCGCCTGGCCGCCCAGCTTGCCCTCGGTGCCGACCTCGCGGGCCACGCGGGTGACCTCCGAGGTGAAGACCGAGAGCTGCTTGATCATGGTGTTGACGATGGTGGCGGCGCGCAGGAACTCGCCCTTCAAAGGCCGCCCGTCGACGTCGAGCCTCACCATCTGCAGCAGGTCGCCCTGAGCCACGGCGGCGATCACCCTCGTGACCTCGGTGGTCGGCCAGACGAGGTCGTCGATCAGCGTATTGACCGAACTCTCCATCTCGCCCCAGGCGCCTGCGACAGACCGAACTTGACGCGCTGGCGGGTGCGGCCCTGCTCGCCGACTGCCTTGCCGATGCGCTCGAGTTGCCGGGCCATGCTCTCGTTGCCGGCGGCGATGTCGTTCACCACCGAGGCGATCCTTCCCAGGGTGCCGTCATGGTCGCCCGCCAGGCAAACGGAGAAATCGCCGCCGCGCAGGGCCTCGAGCACGCCCAGCAGCTCGTGGAGGTCGATCGAAGGCGCCGGATGGCTGGAGGAGAGGGAGGGCGTCGCGGTGGGCGCGTTGGCCAAAACAGAGCCGGTGTCGGCGGTCATGCGGTAAAGCCCCTCGTATGGGAGCACGACGCGCGAATTTATTTCGGTTCGATGGGAACCCTTTTCGCGCACGGTCAGACCTCCCGCAGGGGAGGACAACGTCGCGGGCTGCTCCGGGTTGCATGAGTTCCTTCACCTGATTACAGTGGTCAGACCACGGACTGACCGAGGTGTGATGCTCACCATCGTCCGCCAAGACAATGAGGAAACGGCAAGCGGCGCGGACCGCGTCTTCACCTTCTTCCGCGATCGGCTCCTGTCGGGCGAATTGAAGGCGGGCGATCGGCTGCTGGGCGAGCGCGAACTGGCGCTGGCGCTGGGCGTCAGCCGGCCGGTGCTGCGGGAGGCGCTGCGGTCGCTGTCCATGCTGGGGCTGCTCGATATCCGCCACGGACGCGGCGCCTACGTGCGATCCGCCGATGCCTCGGTCTTGGGACAGGCGCTGACGCTCTGCCTGGCGCCCGAGCCCAATATCCTCGACGACGTCCTGCAGGCTCGCATCGCAATCGAATGCCAGGCCATTCGCCTCGCCTGCCTCAGGGCGAGCGAGCGCGATCTGCAGGCCATTGCAGCGCTCCTCGATACGCTGGTCGATTCGCTCGACGATCCCGAGCGCGGCGGCGGGGCGGACTATGCCTTTCATCTCTCCATCGTGCGGGCGAGCGGCAGCGGCGCCCTGATGAAGATCTACGAGGCGATCTCGCCGCTGCTGATGCGCAGCCATGTCGAGCGACGCCGCGACACGTTCCGTGAGCCCGCGATCACCTCGGGGCTCGTCGATGCCCATCGCCAGGTCTTCCTGGCGATGGCGGAGCGCAATCCCGACGAGGCCGAACGTCGGCTCCGCGAGCATTTCGCGATCGGTGACGAACTGCGCCGCAACAACCTCATCTCCACCTATCAAACGCAGGGCACGAAACCATGAAGATCGTCGTCGGATCGGATCACGCAGGCTTCCCGATGAAGGCCGAGCTGCTCGCCTTCCTGCGCGAACGCGGGCACGAGGTCGAGGATGTCGGCTCCTACGATCCCAACCCGGTCGATTTCCCCGACATCGCGCGCAAGGTTGCCGCGGCGATCACGTCAGGCAAGGCTGAGCGCGGCCTGATGGTCTGCGGCACCGGCGTGGGCGCCTCGATCGGCGCCAACAAGATGAAGGGCATCCGTGCGGCGGTGTGCCACGACGTCCATTCGGCGCACCAGTGCGTCGAGCATGACGACGTCAACGTGATGTGCATCGGCGCGCAGATCGTCGGTCCGTGGCTGGCCAAGGACCTGATCGCCGCCTACCTCGATGCGAAGTTCTCGACGGCGGAGGAATTCCGCCGGCGCGTTGCAAAGCTCGCCGACATGGATGCGGGCCGCTAGAGTTCCGACAACAACGAAAAGAGAGATGGAGGAAACGATGAAAAAATTGATGACGGCTGTCGCGATCGCGGCGGTGGCGATGATGGGCGCGATGCAGGTCGCCAACGCCGATGCGCTCGACGATATCAAGAAGTCGGGCAAGATCCGCATCGCCGTCGATCTCGGCGTGCCGCCCTACGGCATGACCGACGACAAGATGCAGCCCACCGGCTCGGACATCGAGACGGCCAAGCTGCTCGCCAAGGACTGGGGCCTGCAGTTCGAGCATGTGCCGACCACCGGCGCCTCGCGCATTCCCTCGCTGCAGACCGGCAAGGCCGACCTGGTGATCTCGACCCTGTCGATCACGCCGGAGCGCGCCAAGGTGATCGACTTCTCGCTGGGCTATGCCGTCCTGCGCACCGTGATCGCCGCGCCCAAGAGCGTGAACGTGAAAAGCCTCGCCGATCTCGACGGCAAGACCGTCGGCACCGTGCGCGGTACGACGCACGACACCCAGCTCACCAAGGAAGGGCCCAAGGGCATGAAGCTGGTGCGCTACGAGGACGATGCCACCGAGGCGCAGGCGTTCCTGAGCGGCCAGGTCGACATCTTCTCGACCGCCGAGCTGCTGGTCGCGCCGATCGACAAGAAGAACCCGGCCCGCCAGGTCGAGGTCAAGTTCGTGCTCGACACCTTCAAGCTCGCGGTCGGAGTCAAGAAGGACGAGACGCGACTGGTCGAGGAGGTCAACAAGTGGATCCTGGCCAATCTCAAGAACGGCAAGCTGGACGAGATCTACAAGAAGTTCCACGGCAACGGGCTGCCCGAGGTGATCCTGAACCAGAAGTAGCCCGCGGCAGCATCGGCAGACCGGCCTGAGCCATGTCGTACAAGTTCGACTTCGCGTTCCTGGCCGACAGGTGGCCCGACTTCGTCGCGGGGGCCTGGCTCACCGTGCAGCTCACCGTGGCGTCGATCGCGCTGGGCTTCGTGGTGGGCACGGTGTGTGCGCTGGCTCGCGTCTATGGCGGGCCGGTGCTGCGCCGGCTGGTCGGCATCTATGTCGAAACCATCCGCAACACGCCGCTGCTGATCCAGATCTTCCTGGTCTATTTCGGCCTGTCGAGCCTTGGCTTGAAGCTCAGCGCCGAGGTCTCGGCCATCGTGGCGCTCACGGTCAACATGGGCGCCTATACGACGGAGATCATGCGGGCCGGCATCCAGTCGATTCAGCGCACCCAGCTCGAGGCTGCCGATTGCCTGGGACTCACGAAGCTGCAGACCATCCTGCACGTGGTCCTGCTGCCGGCGATGGAGCGCGTCTATCCCGCGCTCTCCAGCCAGTTCGTGCTGCTGATGCTGGCCTCCTCCATCACCTCGCAGATCTCGGCCGAGGAGCTGACGGCCACGGCCAATCTCGTCCAGTCCGACACCTACCGCAGCTTCGAGGTCTACATGATCGTGGCGGTGGTCTATCTCGCGCTGTCGGCGCTTTATCGCCTCGCCTTGTGGGCCATCGGGCTGGTGCTGTTCGAGCGCCGCCGCCGGCTGGGCACGCCGCTGTGATCCAGCTCAGCGCCAACCACGTCCTCTATCTGGTCGAGGCGGCTCGCTGGACGATCCTGCTGTCGCTGATTGCCTTCGCAGGCGGCGCACTGGTCGGGCTGCCGCTGGCGTTGATGCGCGTGAGCCGCTTGCGGCTCCTGCGCGGCCTCGCCAGCGCCTACATCCAGATCATTCAGGGTACCCCGCTGCTGATCGTTCTGTTCCTGTCCTACTTCGGTCTCGGCATCGTGGGCTTCAAGCTCGACCCGCTGGTCGCCGCCGGCCTCTCCCTCACGATCTACGCCGCGGCCTTCCTCGCCGAGATCTGGCGCGGCTGCATCGAGGCGGTGCCGAAGACGCAGTGGGAGGCGTCGGACTGCCTGGGGCTGAATGCGTTTCAGCAATATGCCTATGTGATCCTGCCGCAAGCCGTGCGCATTGCCACGCCGCCGACCGTCGGCTTCATGGTCCAGATCGTCAAGAACACCTCGCTCGCCTCGGTGATCGGCTTCGTCGAACTGGCGCGTGCCGGGCAGATCGTCAACAACTCCACGTTCGAGCCGTTCGCGATCTTCGCCATCGTCGGCGCGATCTATTTCGCCATCTGCTATCCGCTGTCGCTGGCGAGCCGCCATCTCGAGAGGAAGGCCCATGCCGGCAGAAGCTGACGCCGTGATCCGAGTCCACGATGTCGTGAAGGAATTCGGTCCCTTGCGCGTGCTCGACGGTGTCGGCTTCGAGGTGGCGCGCGGCCAGACCGTGGCGATCGTGGGCCGCAGCGGCTCGGGCAAGAGCACGCTGCTGCGCTGCATCGCGGGGCTGGAGTCGATCCAGGGCGGCGCCATCGAGGTCTGCGGCCACGCGGTCGGCCGGCCGGGCAGCGAGGCGCGGGCCCAGCTGCGGCGCGACGTCGGCATGGTGTTCCAGAGCTACAACCTCTTTCCCCACCTCACGGTCGAGCGGAACATCACCCTGGCGCTTACCCTGGTTAAGAAGCAGGCGAAGGACGAGGCGAAGAGGGTCGCGGCCGAGGTGCTGGGGCTGGTCGGTCTCACCGACAAGCTGCTCTCCTATCCGGAGCAGCTCTCTGGCGGCCAGCAGCAGCGCGTCGCCATTGCGCGATCTCTGGCGCTGAAGCCGCAGGTCATGCTGTTCGATGAGGTGACGTCGGCGCTCGATCCCGAGCTCACGGCCGAGGTGCTGGCCGTGATGGAGGATCTCGCGCGGCGCGGCATGACGATGCTCACCGTCACGCACGAGATGGGGTTCGCCCGCCGCGTCGCCGACCTCGTCGTGTTCATGCATCGCGGCAAGGTCTGGGAGATCGGCCCGACGGCCGAGCTGTTCGCGGATCCGAAGACGGCTGAGTTCAGGCAATTCGTCGGCAGCGAACTCTAGCTGTCACTGCCTGGAGAACTGCATCGCCTCAAAGCGACCGGCCTGTTCGTTGGCCATCATCACGAGCCCGTAGGTCGCCACCAGGGTGAAGACGATCGTGGCGTAGAGCGTATAGGGATGCGTGGCTGCCGCGGCGCCGGGCGGAAGGAGGTGGATCACCTCGAAGCCCAGGATGCCGGCGCGGACGACGCGCGCGAATCCGAGGCCGACGAAAGCGAGCGCTGCGGGCAGCCGGCTCTGCAGATCGTCCTTGTGGCGGCCCTGCCGGATTTCCCAGGCACACGCCAATCCCAGCAGGCCGAGGAGCAGGGAGAAGGGGATGGACGCCGCCCGTTGGCCCGCGCCGAAGGTGCGCAGGACGATGAACAAGGCGAGGAAGGCGGCGCTGATGCCGACGGCGATGGCAATCAGTCGGACGAGGTCGGTCCGACCGGCGTTGGCGAAGCGCAGGCTCAGCCACATCGCCGCAAAGCCTGCGACGATCACCATGTTGGCGGCCAGCACCGGGGTCAGATCGGCATGGGAGGTGCGGAGGCGCAGGATGAGCGCGCCGAGCACAGTCAACAGCAGGGCAGCCGCCCAGGCACGAAGGCCCGGCGCATTGCGATGGTGATACCAGGTCAAGAGCGCCGCGCCTGCCCCGGCGACGGTGACGATGCCGCCGATCAGGTAGAGGGTCTTGATGTTCAGTTCCATGGAGGACCGGGCGGTCTTGTGAACGATCAGGCGGGCGGCGCGACGGTGAGCCCCTTGACCCTGTGACGGTCGATGAAGCCCTGCACCATGCCTGATTTCTTGGCCTTCTCGACGAAGTCGGCGAGGAACCCCGCAGCCTCGACATTGGCCTTGGCCGTGCCGACCGCCTGTTGCACCGCGGTGAACTTGCCGTCCAGGATCTTGAGGCCCGGGGCTTTCTCTACATCCTTGAGAAGGCCGGGGCGGAGGCCTGCCAGCACTTCGAGCTTGTCGGACATGAATTTTTCGTAGGCGGCGTCGAGGCCGCTCACCTGCACCAGGGTGGCGTTCCTGATGTTGTTCACCAGCCAGAGATCGTAGGCGGAGCGCGCCGAGACGGCGATGCGCACGCCCTTCCGGTCGACGTCGGCGATCGATTTGATGGGTGAGCCTTTGGGCACCATGTAGGTCGCCTCGATCTCGACATAGGCGGCCGTGAACTGGATCTTCTCGGCGCGCTGCGGCTCGGCGCCGATCAGGCCGATGTCCCAGACGTCCTTGCCGACCTGGTCGCCGAGTTCGCCCGGAGACTTGAAGGTGACGTACTTCACGGGCACGCCCAGAGCGGTCGCGATCTCCCGCGCCATGTCGGGCGCGACGCCGGTCGGATCACCGCTCTCGCTGCGGCCGGTCACCAGCAGGAAGTTGGAGAGATTGATACCGGCGCGCAGGACGCCGGTGGGGGCAAGTTGGGCTCGGACCTTGTCATTCATGGCGACAGTCTATGGCCAACCGGCGCTCGATGGTAGGTAGATGAACAGGGCCAGCCGATTGATGGCGCCGAAGAAGATCGGGGTTCAGCTAGGCGAAATTGATGCGGTCCGGTTACAGCGCCGGGCCGTCGGTTCGCGTTAGACTGGAAGCCATGACAGCAGAAATCGTCGTCGAGACTACCGCCGGACGGGTCCGCGGCAAAAGCGACCGCGGCGTCGAGATCTTCAAGGGGATTCCATATGCCGAGCCGCCGCTCGGCGATCTGCGCTTCCGACCGCCGCGCAAGCCAGAGCCTTGGGCCGGCGTGCGCGACGCGCTCGAGTACGGGAACATGGCCGTGCAGAGCCAGAACGTCTTTGCGCTGCCCGACGACCTGCTGCGCCTGTTCACTCTCGCCGGAAAGCAGAAGCTCGACGAGGACTGTCTCTATCTCAACGTCTGGACATCGGGCCGGGTAGGGTCGGAGCGGCCTGTCCTGTTCTGGTGTCATGGCGGCGCGTTCATCACCGGGTCGGGTTCGTCTCCCTGGTCGGACGGTGCCAATCTCTGCCGCCTCGACGATGTCGTGGTCGTCTCGTTCAACCATCGGCTGGGCGCGTTGGGCTACCTGCATCTGGAGGACATGGCCGACGACTTCGAGAATGCCGGCCTCGCGGGCATGCTCGATATCGTGGCGGCCCTCGAATGGGTGCGCGACAACATCGCCCGGTTCGGCGGTGATCCGAACAACGTGACCATCTTCGGCGAATCGGGCGGGGGCGCGAAAGTGAGCGTGCTGATGGCCATGCCGCCGGCCAAGGGCCTCTTCCACAAGGCGATCATCCAGAGCGGGCCGGCCGTGCAGATGGCCAATCGCAAGGACGGCGCCAAGACCGCGCGCCAGATGCTGGAGCACCTGGGGCTGGATGCAGCGGACGCCCGCAAGCTTCGCGAGCTGCCGGCGGCGAAGCTGCTCGAGGCGCAGGTGAAGGTGCTGGCGGGGGTCAGCCGCGCGGCCTTCGCCGACCGGCGTCGGCTGGGTTTCAATCCGGTGATCGACGGCAAGCTGTTTCCACGCGGGCCCTTCGCGCCCCATGCGCCACTGCCTTCGATCAACGTGCCGCTGATGATCGGCACCAACAAGGACGAGATGACCTTGTTCCTGGGCCATATGCCCTGGGTCGTCGATGCGACCTTCGAAAGCCTGCCCGAATCGCTCAGCCCCTATCTCGGCAATCGGGCGGCCAAGGTAGTCGCGATCTATCGCAAGGCACAGCCCAGGCTCAGGCCGGACGAGATCGCCATCGCTATCGTTTCCGACCAGGGCATCCGTGCCCCGTCGCTCGTGATCGCGGAGCGCAAGCTGGCGCAGGAGGCGGCGCCGGTGTTCGTCTATCTCTTCGCCTGGGAGACGCCGGTGCTGGGCGGCCGGCTGCGCTCCTGCCACACGCTCGAGATTCCCTTCGTCTTCTCGAACCTCGAATCGGCCGAGCTGACCGGTGACGATCTCGCGCGCCTGCCGCTCGGCGAGGCCATGAGCCGGGCCTGGATCGCCTTCGCGCGGAACGGCGATCCAAATCATCCCGGTCTGCCGGTGTGGCCTGCCTATTCGGCGGGCCTGCGCGCCACGATGATTTTCGACACGGTTTGCCACCTCGATATCGACCCGCTGGGCACGGAGCGGCGGGTCTGGGAGACGAAGCAATGAAGATCACCGACGTCACGCTGACCCTTTTCGCCTGGGACGACATCCCGCCCACGACCTATGGCGCACATACCGGCCGCTTCTCGGGCAAGAGCGCACTGGGGCTGCTGCGCCTCATGACCGACGAAGGTCTCGAAGGCCACGCCTTCCTGGGCTCGGCGATGAATCCCGCGACATCCGACGGGCAGGCGCTGATCACCCACCTCAAGCCGGGCCTGATCGGCAAGGACCCGTTCCAGCGCGAGCTTCTCAACCAGGAAATCTGGAAGCGCCAGCGCTCGGCCGGCGTGCGCGCCATCGGCGCGGTCGACGTGGCGCTGTGGGACCTGGTGGGCAAGGCGATGGGGCAGCCGATCCACCGTCTGCTCGGCACCTACCGAGAGTCCGTGCCAGCCTATGCAAGCTCCGCGGTGCTGGCATCGCCCGCCGAGTATGCCGAGGAGGCAATGCGGTTCAAGGAACAGGGCTGGGCCGCCTACAAGATCCATCCTCCGACACGATGGAAGGAAGACATCAAGGTCTGCGAGGCGGTGCGCCGCGCCGTCGGTGATTACACGATCATGCTCGATTCGACCTGGAGCTATGACTACCCCGCCGCCATCCGCGTCGGCCGCGCCGTCGAGGAGATGGGCTTCTACTGGTACGAGGATCCGCTCGCCGACCAGGATATCTACAACTACACGAAGCTGAAGCAGCAGCTCTCGATCCCGATCATGGCCACAGAGTATCCGCAGACCGGCCTTGATTCGTACCAGCCGTGGATCCTGCAGCAGGCGACCGACTATCTGCGCGGCGACGTTGCGGTGAAGGGCGGCATCACCACGCTGCTGAAGACCGCGCATCTCGCCGAGGCCTTCCGCATGAACTACGAGGTCCACCACGGCGGCAACTCGCTGAACAACGTGGCGAACCTCCACGTCATCGCCGCGATCCGCAACACCGAGTTCTTCGAGGTGCTGCTGCCTGACGGCGCGCAGAAGTACGGCCTCGAGAAGGATATCGTCGTCGGACGCGACGGTCTGGTGCATGTGCCGAACGGCCCCGGACTCGGAGCGGCCATCGATTTCGCCCTGATCGAGCGCAAGAAAGTCGGGGTTCTGACCTGAGGGCTGGGGCCGACAACTCCTCCTGAATGGGCGGCCCGGCGACGAACCCCGCCCGAGGCAAGCCGCTATTCGGCGCGGATGTTGTTGGCGTCGATGACGGTCTTCCATTTGGCGCGGTCGCGCAGGATGGTGGCCTTCATGTCGCCGACACTCCCGCCGGTGGGCTGAAAGCCGAGCGAGACGAGCTTCTCGGCGAAGGCTGGATCCTTGACCAGCTTGTTCACCTCGGCGTTGAGCCGGTCGACGACCTCCTGCGAGGTCCCGGCCGGCGCGCCGAGGCCGAACCAGTTGTCCGCGCGATAGTCGGGAAGGCCCGATTGCGCAATGGTCGGGACGCCGGGCAGGACGGGCGACGGCGGTACGCTGGTGAAGGCGACGGCGCGCACCGCACCTGACCGGATGTGCGGCAGGATTTCCGCCAGGTTCCCGAACATCATGTCGACGCGGCCCGCGACGATCTCGGCGATCGCGGGCGGTCCGCCGCGAAACGGCACATGCAGCATCTCGATGTTGGCCATGGTGGTGAACTGTGCCGCCCACAAATGGTACGAGCCGCCGACGCCCGACGATCCGTAGGTGAGCTTGCCGGGATTGGCCTTCGCGGCCTTGATCACGTCCTCGACCGTCTTGAAGTCCGTCTTCGGCGATACGTAGAGCAGGTTGTCGAGACCGGCGATGATCACGATCGGCATCAGGTCCTTGTCGGGATCGATGTTGATCTTGTTGCCCGGCATGATCGGCGACGTGCACGCCATGTTCATCGTGTAGAACAGGATCGTGTAACCGTCGGGCGGGGATGCCGCGACGGATTGCGCCGCGATCATGCCGGTGGCGCCGGTACGGTTCTCGACGATCACCTGCTGACCGAGGGCAGCGCTCAGCCGTTCCGCAACGAGGCGGGCGAGGATGTCAGCGCCGCCGCCGGGAGGAAATCCGTTGATCAGCTTGATGGGCTTGCTGGGCCACGCCTGTGCCCAGGCCGCCGGCGCGACGAGCGTCAGCGCCAGAGCGGCCGCGAGGGCCAGTCTCGCAATGTTTCGCATTTTACAGTTCCTCCCACGGCGGCAACATGGGAGGAGAGGCGACGGCTCACAAGCATGGAACATGCCCAGGTTTCAGGGAGCGAACCATCGAGATCTACATTGATGCGGATGCCTGTTCGGTGAAGGCCGAGGTCTATCGCGTGGCGGAGCGATACGGCCTCAAGGTCTTCGTCGTCGCCAATGCCTACATCAACGTGCCGCGCGATTTGCGGATCGAGCGGGTCGTTGTGAGCGACGGGTTCGACGCGGCCGACGACTGGATCGCCGAGCGGGCCGGGCCGGGCGACATCGTCATCACTTCCGACATCCCGCTCGCCGATCGCAGCCTGAAGAAAGGCGCCTCGGTGATCGGCTCCAACGGCGTGCCGTTCACCGCTGCCTCGATCGGCATGGCGATGGCGAACCGCGAGCTGATGTCGAACCTTCGCGCCATGGGCGAGATCACGGGTGGGCCGAAGCCGATGGCCCCGCGCGACCGTTCACGCTTCCTGTCGGCGCTCGACGAGGCCATCCAGAAGATCAGCCGGCGCCGGGTCTAGCGCCGGTCGAGCCAGACGTCTTCGAAGCGGAAGCCGTTGTAGGAACTGTTGGTCTGCGGCACGTAGCCCCGTACGTGAGGCTGCCAGCAGGTTGCGGCGCGGTTCCACATCAGCGGCAGCCGGGCGCCGTCGGCCAGCAGCCTGGCGTCGATGTCCCGGGCGAGCCGCCGGCGCTTCTCGACGTCGAGCTCGGAGGATTGCGCTTCGAACAGGCGCTCGATCTCCGGATTGCAGTAGTTGTTGTAGTTGCGCTCCGAGCGGCAGGAGAAGGTCTCGTAGAAAACCTGGTCGGGATCGTCGACCGCATTGCCGGTCGTTTCGATCGCCAAGGAGAAATCGCGGCGCTTCAGACGGGTGAACCAGTGCACCGTCTCGACGATGTCGAGCGTCGGTTCGATGAAGACTTCCCGAAGCTGGTTGGCCAGTACCGCGGCCGGACTGCGATAGAGCGAAACGGCACGGGTCAGTATCCTGAGTTGCAGCGGCTTGTCCGGGCCATAGCCAGCCTTGCGCATCAGTTCGCGCGCCGTCTCGCGGTTCTTTTCGGGATTGGCATCGAAACCCGGCAGTTCCGCCAGCGCGTCGGGGGACATGCCCCAGCGGCCTTCGGGAGGCGGCTGAAGGTGACCGCCGATCACGCCGCCGCCCTCCAGCGCTCCCATGAACGCCTGACGGTCGAGCGCCAGCATGACGACCCGCCGGATATCGGGATCGTCGAAGGGTGGCGCGTCGCGGTTCAGCATCAGATTGGTGTTGTTGTTCATCGCCGCCTCTTCGCATGTGACGCGCGGCGACTGCCGCCTGACGTCCCGAAGCTGCGTCATCGAGACGTCACCGGGAAAGGTCATGTCGTAGCGGCCGGCGACGAAGCTCAGCAGGGCCGTCGAGCGGCTCGCGACCACCGAGAACTCGATGGCATCGAGGTACGGGCGGTCAGGCTTCCAGTAGCGGGGATTCCGGGCCAGGCGAATGCGGTCGAACTGGCTGAAGCTCTCGAGCTTGAAGGGGCCGGTGCCGACCGGCTTCACCCGCATCTGCGACGGCGGCACATGGCAGGGATAGATCGGTGTGAATCCCGACGCCAGCATGGGCAGCAGCGACGGCTGCGGACGGTTGAGGTGGATCGTGACTTCGTAGTCGCTCGGCGCCTAAACGAAGTTGATGTTGCCGAACCAGGCGCCGCGCGGATTGGCCCGTAGCCGGTTTCGGGCGCGGTTTGTCAGCAGGTTGAAGGTGCATTCGACGTCGCTCGAGGTGAATGGCATGCCGTCGTGCCACGTCACGCCGCGGCGCAGCTTGAAGGACAGCTCGGTCCTGTCGTCGTTCCAGGACCAGGATTCGGCAAGGTCGGGAACGATCAACTCGTCGGTGTTCTGTGCCGCCGCCGGATCGAACATCACCAGGTTGTTGAAGATCGGCATGAAGGCCACGACGGTCGAGGCGTTGGTCTCCTCGAGGATCGATGCGCTGGACGGGTTGTCGCGATGGAAGATGCGGAGCACGCCGCCGCTGCGCTGGGCGAGTGCGGCGTCGCACCAGCACAAGACAAGGACCAGGGAGCCGACGAGCAGCCTCGTACGCATTGCAAACCCTTACGCGGTGCCGACCGCTCGGCCGCGGCAGGTGTCAAAGCTTACAGGCTGAGAGGGGGGCGGAAGGCTCATTTCTGCACACTAGGACCGGTCGACGCCGGGCGGGAGGGGCCAGCATCCTTTACGATACAAGCGATATAATTCATGGGCCGATGGCGCCATGAGCCTCGCCCACGTCGATGTCCCAGGCCCGGGGGCCCGGGAGGGGGCATCTTCGAATGGCCCCAATGGGGGCTCCTATTTGGTATGCTGGCATCCAGCGAAGACGCTCGGCGTTCATACGGCCGGGGGTGTTTGACGAGACCATGGCCATGCGAAAGCGAACCTTGATGCGGATCGGAGCGGCTGTCGGGGCAGTTATCGCCCCGCTGGCGCTCGCGGTCGTGGCCGCACCAACGCTCCTGAATGTCGAACAATACAAGCCCGCCATGATCGCCGCCGTGAAGCAGGCGACCGGGCGCGAACTGGTGATCGACGGGCCGCTCAAGCTCACCTTCTTCCCGAGGCCCCGCATCAGCGCGCGTCAGGTTCGTTTCGCCAATGCGTTGGGCGGCAAGGGCGCGCAGATGGTCGACGTGCGCTGGATCGGCGTCTCGCCCTCCTTGGGAGCGCTGCTGCGCGGCAGGATCGAAGTCGGAAGGCTCACACTCTTCCGGCCGACCCTCGTGCTGGAGACTGATGCCGAGGGCCGGCCGAACTGGGAATTCAGTCCCGGCGCTGGCGCCGCCCAGGCGGAAGGCGCGCCGAGCAGCGGCCTGCACCTGTCGATCGGCACCCTGAGGATCCGTGAGGGAACGCTCAGCTACACCAATCCCAGGACCAACCAGACGCTGAAGGCAGAGAACGTCGAGCTTCTGGCGTCGGTCGGTTCCCTGCAGGGACCGTTCAGCTTCGACGGCACCGCGACGGTGAACGGCGTGCCGCTGTCGCTGATGGCCGCCGTCGGCGAGCCGTCGGACAAGGGCAGCGACATGTCCTTCAAGCTCAAGGTGCAGAGCGGTGCCCTGAACTTCGACGGGCATGTCAGCCGCATCGCCGTCGATGCCGACGTGAAGGGCAGGGTCTCCCTCGCGACCGGCGGACTGACGGACTTCATTGCCACTCTGGTGCGGGCGAGCGGGCAGGAACCGCCGCCCTTCGACGCTTCCGTCATCGGCCAGTTCTCGTTCGATGGGGATATCGACGTCTCTGCCGAAAAGCTCGCGCTCACCAACTTCCGGATGTCGATGGGCGACGAAACCGTTTCGGGCGATGTCGTCCTGACGAGCGGCGCCACCCCGTCGCTCGTGAGTCGCCTGTCCCTGCCCAGGCTCGACGTCGAGAAGTGGACGGCCATGCTGTCAAATCCCGGCCTCTTCAAGCCAACGCCTGCGGTCGCCAAACCCGTCGATGCTAACCCCGTCGATGCCAAGCCCACCGCCCCTGGCGGCGCGAAGCCGCCGGCCGCTGCGGCCCCCATTGTGTCGCCGTTCCCGTCGGCGTTGACCGTCCAGGTGTCGATCGATGCCAGGGAAGTCCTCTACCGAAAGGACACGGTGCGGGACGTGGCGCTTGCCGTGGAGATCAGGAAGGGCGTGATGACCGTGCCCCGGCTCGCCGCCACCCTGCCGGGCGACATGGTCCTGCGGGCCAACACGACGGCCGCGGCGCCCGCGGCTCCCGGCGTCAAGGCGCCCGCCAGTCCCGTCCAGTCGGCCGGCGAGTTCAGCCTCGTGGGTTCGCGGTTGCGCGAGACGCTGGCGTGGCTGGCGATCGATACGTCGGGCGTCCCGGCCGGCAAGCTGCAGGCGTTGTCGATCAACGGCAAGGTCGCCGCGACGGCGAACAGCCTGCAGATCTCCGACCTTGCGATGGATCTCGACGGCCAGCGCGCGACCGGCAGCGGCAGCATCAGTTTCGGCCTGCCGCTCACGGTGGCGACATCCGTGCAACTCGACAGCTTCGACCTCGATGCCTACCTGCCGAAGCCGCGCGAAACACCCGTCGTTGCAGACCCGGCCGCATTGGAGGCGCCGGCGCCCGCGCCGGCCGCTGCTCCCGGGCAGCCTGACAAGACCCTGCCTGTCCTGGGACTGAAGGCCAAGGTTGCAAAGCTCGTGTACCGCGGCGGGACGCTGGCCGGCATCGACGCGGACCTCGCCGTGCAGGGCAATCTGCTGAAGGTGAACGGACTGAAGGTCGCGGACCTCCTTGGTGCGAAATTCGACCTCAAGGGTCAGGTCGCCGACTTCGGCACCGCGCCCCGTTTCGACCTCACCTTCAACGCCACGATGCCCGATACCGACAAGCTGCTGGTCTATGCCGGGATGCCGAAGTTCCTGAACGGCAAGCTCGGTGCCTCGACGGCGGACGGCAGCGTTGCCGGCACGATGGAAGCGCTGACTCTGCGCAACGCATCGGTCACCGCGGCCGGGGCGACGGCGCGCGCCACCGGCTCGATGGTGCTGGGCGACAAGTTCGCCTTCGATCTCTCGAGCTTCGCCCTGCAGGCGCAGGATGCGAGTGGCCTGGTGTCGGTGGCTACGGGAAAGGCGCAGACCGGCCTGGGCGGGCTGGCCGCACAGGGCGCCTTCAAGGGCAACGACCAGCGGGCGTCGTTCGAGGGCAACCTGACGGCGATCGGCACGCAGATGTCCGGACGCATCGATGCCACCCTGGGGGCCAGGCCCAATATTGCGGCCAATCTGCGCATTCCGGGAACGCTCGACATCGATGACTGGCTGGGCGTCACCGATGGACCTGCCCCGTCCGTGCCGACGCCGGCGCTGCCGGCTGCGCCCGGCGGCGCAAACGCCGAAGCCGTGCCGCTGCCCTCGAAGGGCGTGCGCGTCGCGACGGACAAGCAGATCGACCTCTCGGGCCTGCGCGCCTTCGACGCCACGCTGAACCTTGAAACCAGCGCCATCGAGGTAGGCGCCCTCAGGGTCACCTACGCCGACATGAACGCGACCCTGCGCAACGGCGTCTTCAAGGTGTCCAAGCTCACCGGTCAGTTCTACAGCGGTGTCGTCGACTTTGCGGGCACGGTCGATGCCTCGAAGGGTACGATGGTGGTCGACGTCGCCGGTACGTTGCAGGGAATCTACGTCGGCGAACTGCTGCGCGGCGCGGCCGGGCAGAACGTGTTCGGCAACGAGCACCTGCAGGTCGCGGTGGACGGCAAGATCAACGTCATGAAGATCGCACTGCAGGGGCAAGGCAACTCACCCGGGCAGATCCGCGATTCCCTGACGGGGCAGGGCCATCTCTCCGGTGTCATCTATCCTTCCGTCGCCGGCGGTTCGCTGGGCTTCGCCTCCTTTGCGACCGGCATCGGCAGCCTCTTCAGCACCGAGATGGGTTTCAATTCGGCGGTCATCTCGGGCTTCATCAACGCACAGAGCACGATCGAGGGCGACATCACCCTCTCGAACGGCGAGATCAGCCTGCAGAACCACGCATTGAAGGGCCCGAACGCGACGGCGCGGATCAACAGCCGCACCAGCCTTACCGGTGCGACCACCGAGACCACGATTGCGCTCGACTCGGGCTCGAACGGTGCGACCGACTATGTGCTGACGGTCAACGGGCCCGTCTCCGCGCCGGCGATGAGCATTCGGGGCAGGTAACGCGATCGCTCAACGGCGCTCTACGCGGCGCGCTCCTTGAGGATCTCCCAGGCGCGACGGAACGTCTGTGCCATTTCCTCGGCCGGCACGGCGCCGGAGAACAGCACGTGGCCCTGCAGGGCGAAGCTCGGCACGCCCTGGATGCCGGCGTTGCGCGCCATCTGGTCGCCGGCCAGCACTTCGCGGCGACCCTCGTCGCTGGCCAGCATCGCCAGCACCTCGGCGCGGTCGAGCCCGGCTTCGGCTCCCACGTCGCCCAGGATCTTCGAATCGCCGATATCGGCGCCCTTGCAGAAATAGCTGTCGAACAGTTCTTCGACGACTGCGTCCTGCACCCCGCGCTGGCCGGCGAAGCGGATCAGGCGATGGGCATTCACGGTGTTGGGCGTGCGCGCGATGCGGTCGAGATGGAATTCGAGACCGACCGTCGCGGCGGTCTCGGTGATGCGCTGGTCGAGCTGGCGCGAGCGTTCCAGGCTGCCGAACTTCGAAATGCGGTAGCTTGTGCGCTCGACCCCCTCGGCGGGCATCTCTGGATTGAGCTGGAAGGGATGCCAAGCGACCGCGACCCGGCAATGGTGTGCGGCGAGCAGATCGAGGGCACGTTCGAGCTGGCGCTTGCCGATGTAGCACCAGGGGCAGATCACGTCGGAGATGACGTCGATGCGGCCGGTCGGTTGGACCTGGTCCATGGCTGGTTTCCTTCCCTATTGCCGCCGAGCCTATACCTGCTCGGAATCTGCGGCAATGAGAGGGTCAGCCGACCCTGCGGACTTCGAGACCGCCTACCAGGAGAAACGCCAGGTGAGAGCGGCACCCGTCACGAACTGGTTCCGCGACCCTCCGGGTCCTGTGACGATCGGCGAATTGGCGACCGTGTCGGCCAGGTAGTTGTAGCTGCCGAAGGCGACGAAGCTCAGCTGGTCGTGGATGCGCCACAGGGCGCTTGCCCCGACGCCGACGCTGCGCAGGCCGGCGCCGGGATAGTATTGCGAATAGCCCGAATTGATCGACTGCAGGGCGTCGATGCCGAAATAGGCCTGGTTGAAGGTGCCATCGGTCACCGAGAGGCGGGGGCCGCCGGACAGAAACACGCTGTCGCTCAGCCGCAGCTTGCCATCGACCAGCGCATCGAAGATCAGGCCGTTGCTGCCGCCGATGCCGCGCCGCAACTCGACCCTGGCGGCGATGAAGGGCAGATCGTAGCGCAGGAAGGCGCCGCCTTCGATGGTGAAGGGCACGTTGCCGGTGCCGTAGAGATAGCCGCCGTTGCCCTGGTTGCGCGGAAAGCGGTAGCGGAAGATCGGGCCGGCCTTGAAGCCGGAGTTGTCGAACAGCGTCGC
>JAGNNA010000062.1 GCA_017990895.1 Reyranella sp. | reverse complement strand
GCACGACGCACCCACGACGCAATCTACAGCGCTATCGCCGCCCTATTGCCTACCGTCCAGCCCGCAGAGTGCGCCAACTATTTCGCAAAAGCAGGATACGCTCGAACCTAGAGTCATCCCGCTCTAGCGGCGTTCGAGCCGGCGCAGTTCCTGGAAGACCCGGTTCGCCGCGATCTCGACGCCCTTGTCCGTCCAGTGGGCGTCGCTGCGCCGGTAGGCGCCCCGTACGCCCTCGAAATCCTTGCGCAGGTCGACGTAGCGGATTGAGGTTCTACTCAAGGCTTCGAGCAGCCGGTCCTGCCTGTAATCGGCAATCACGTTGAAGGCATAGAAGCGCGGCCAGGGCTTCCAGTAGTCGACGTAGTCCGGATCGACGGTACCGGGCGGAACGATGAACAGGACCAGCGGCACGCCGCGCTCGCGGGCCGCACGGTCCATTGCGGTCAGCCACGACAATGTCGCCTGGATGTCGCCCTCCTTCACCAGCCGCGCCGCCTGCTCCCTGGTCGTGGCCTCGAAATAGGGAGACTTCTCGACCTCAGCCTTGGTCATCAGGTTCAGAAGCCAGCCGTGCAGCGACTCGTCGTCCGCCTTCCCCGAGGCGTAGGCCTGCCAAAAGGCATCACCGTCCCGACCGAAGATGGCCATGATCTGCTGCTCGCTCAGGTCGGGGTAGTAATAGCGCCTGACATGACGGGCGAGTGCCAGCGTACGCTCCGCCGGCGGCAGGCGGGCGATCTTCGCCAGCGTGTCGAACTCCTGCGGCACCGGCTTGTTGATCGTCAGCATCTCCGACAGACGCAGGCGGTTGACCAGTACCCAGTTCGCGTTCGGCATGACGTTGCCGAGGATCGAACCACCCGGCGCCTCGCTGACGAGATCGGGCAGCAGGCCCTGACCATACCCCTGGCCGTCGAACAGGAAGTCGTTCCCCGAGAAGAAGAAGACCGCCAACGCATCGGGCGACAGGGCCAAAGCCACGTCGCGCAGGCGATAGTAGTAGCTGTGCGGACCCGTCGCGGAGATGCCGAGATTGATCATCTCGGCGTTCGGCTGACCGGCCTCGATGAAGCGCCGCTCGACCTCGCCGGGCAAGTTGAGACGCGTCAGCTGGAACTCGAGATAGCTGTCGCCGATGAAGACGGTGCGGAAGCCACCGGCCGGAGGCTTGACGACGCTTCTCTCCTTGTCGCGCATACCCCAGGAATTGTAAGGCTCGAAGATCCAGGGCTTGTCGGCGAGACCGGTGAAGTCGGTCGACTGCACGTTGACCGGCGGCGTCGATCGAAGCGCGCGCGCAGGCCAACCCGGTGCCTCGAACGAGGCCAGCACCTCGAGCCCCGCGAGCGTCACCCCTGTCAGGATCAGGCCGAATATCAGTGCGTAGATTCGTTTGCGGCCGCTCTCAGTCATCGCCCAGCGTAATATAGGGCGATTCCGAGACGGTCCAGCGGGCCGGCCGTTCCTGCCGGAAGATCTGCCGCAGATGGACTTCATCCGGCCCGTCGGCGATGCGCAGCATGCGCGCGACGGCAAAGGCCCGATGGATCGGCGCGTCGTCGCTTCCCCCCATCGCGCCGAACAGCTGCATCGCCCGGTCGGCGATGCGTTGCGCCATCTCCGGCACCGCGACCTTCACCATCGAGACGTCGCGCCAGACGGCCTGATGCCCGTCGCTGTCCAGCCGCTCGGCCGTGCGCAGGACCAGAAGTCGGGCCTGATCAATCTCGATGCGGGAGCGCGCGATCGCTTGCTGCGCCGAATCGTAGTCGATCACCGCGCGGCCGAACGTCCTGCGCTCGGCGGCCCGGGCCATCATGAGTTCGAGCAGCACCTCGCAGGTGCCGATCGCGCGCATGCAGTGATGCAGCCGCGCCGGTCCCAGCCGCACCTGCGCGGCGGCGAACCCCTCGCCCTCCTCGCCCAGCAGATTCTCCGCCGGGACGCGCACGTCCTTGAAATCGAGCTCGGCAATGGGCGCGATACTGTCCTCCCATCCGAGGAAGCGCAGTTCGCGCACGACCCTCAAGCCAGGCGACGGCATCGGCACAATCACACACGAGTGACGTCCGGTACGCGGCGCATCGGGCCGCGACACGCCCATCACGATCACGAAGGCGCAATCGGGATGGGCCCCGCCCGTGATGTACCATTTGCGGCCGTTCACGACCCACTCGGCTCCATCGCGCCGCAGGGTCGTGACGATGTTGGTGGCATCGGAGGATGCCACGTCGGGCTCGGTCATGCCGAACGCCGAGCGCACCCGGCCGTCGAGCAGCGGGTCGAGCCATCGCTTCTTCTGATCGGCGGACGCCGCGTGCTGCAGCATGATCATGTTGGGCACGTCCGGCGCCTGGGCGTTGAACACTTCGGGCGCCCAGGGCAGACGCCCCATGATCTCCGCGATTGGCGCAAAAGCGCGGTTGCTCATCCGGTCCGGCAAACCGAGGTTCCAGAGGCCGGCAGCGCGCGCCCTCGCCTTCAGGTCGGCCACGAACGCAGGCGTGCCCTTGCGGCCTGACACATGAGCCACCCAGTCGCGATGGCGCGGCAGGATCTCCTCGTCGAAAAATCTTTCGACGGCAGCCAGCAGGTCGGCGGTCATTTCATCTGGTTGGTAAGAAGGGCCGCGACACCGCCCTGATCCTTGCCGTACTTCAGCAGGGCAGCGGGTCCCCCCGCGGCGTACGCGGCAACCGCGCCGAGCAGGCGCTTGAGCTGGTCCGGGCTCGACCGGTCGAACTTGCAATAGGCGCCGCGCGTCAGCTTGGCGATCTGGGGAAACAGCCGCGAGGCCACGCGATCCTGGCCTTCCTGGAAGACGAAGACCGGCAGGCCGAGAAGTCCGAGCTGGCCCGCCTCGTGACCAATCGCATCGACATCCTCCTCGCAGCAATCGCCCACGAAGACCACGGCATCGAGCCGGCTCTCGCGGCGCTCATCGCCGGCATAGCGCAGCAGGCGCGCCACCTGCGTGCGCCCGGCCGCGCACCGCACGCTGCTCATCAGACGGGCCAGTTCGCGTCCATCGGACGTCCACTTGCTGACCTTGAACTCCTCGAAGCCGCGATAGAAGGCCAGCCGCACGTCGAGACCGCCCAGCGCATCGGCGGCCGCGAACATCTCGCCCTGGATGGCGCAGGCATGATCCCAGGTGGGTTCGCGGCTCGCCGTCGCATCCATGGCGAAGAGCAGCCGGCCGCGCCCGCCCGGCCGGCGATCGGTCGGCAGCCTGCCGACTTCGCGCACGAACGCATCGACGGCATTCGCACCTGCGGTGGACGGGACGTTGCGATCTGCGGTGCGATCCTCGGCCATGTCCTTTGACCCTCTACGATGCGTTCAATATGGTGCAGCCGCGCCCGCGCGCCAACATTGAAGCATGACCGGAAACGCCCCCTCCTTCGCCACGCTGCTGCTGCGCGTTTTCGTACCGTTCGCGCTGGCCTATTTCCTCTCCTACATCTTCCGTGGCGTGAACGCGGTGATCTTCCCGTACCTCGAACGGGATGTGGGAATCAGTGCGGGCGACCTCGGCCTCCTGACGTCGGCCTTCTTCCTCTTCTTCGCCGGCTGCCAGCCGATCCTCGGCGTCATGCTCGACCGCTACGGACCGCGGCGCGTGCAGGCCGTACTGCTGGCGATGGCCGCGATCGGCTCGGCGCTGTTCGGGCTCAGCCTTTCGCTCGGCGAGCTGATCGTGGCCCGTGTGCTGATCGGCCTGGGCTTCGCCGGCGGGCTGATGGCCGCTATCAAGGCGATCACGTTGTGGTATCCGCCCGAACGGTGGGGCCTGATCACCGGCTTCCATATGATGGCCGGCGGCCTGGGTGCGATGGCCGCGACCCTCCCGATCCAGTGGTCGCTTTCAGTCATCAGCTGGCAGGGCCTGTTCTTCTGGCTGGCCGGCCTTTGCCTCGTCACCTCGACGATCCTGTTCGTCGTCGTCCCGGAGCGCGGCGCCGGTACGGCACATGGCACCCTGCGCGATCAGTTCCGGATCACCGGCATCGTGCTGACCAACGGCTTCTTCTGGCGCATCCAGCCGCTGCTCACCTTTCAGCAGATGGCCTTCATCGCTGCGATCACCTTGTGGATCGGCCCCTGGCTGCGCGATGTCGGCGGCTTCACCAGCACCGAGACCCGCGCCGACATCCAGCTCTACACGACGGCGGTGATGACCGCGGGCTTTGCCCTGAGCGGCGTGCTGGCCGGCGCCTTCCGCCGCATCGGCATCAGCGACTTCGCCTCCGCCAATATCGTCAGCACCCTGTTCGCCCTGGTCTGCGCCTGGCTCGCCTTCCTGCCGTCCTTCCAGCCCGTCGTGGCCTGGCTGCTGTTCGGCTTCCTCGGCGCCTACCCGATCCAGTACATGCCGCTGCTGGCACGCTCCTTCCCGCCGCAATATGCCGGCCGGGTCAGCACCAGCTCCAATCTCGTGGTCTTCACGGTGATCTTCGCGGGCCAGTGGGCGATCGGCAAAGTCGTCGACCTGTGGCCGCGCACCGCCACCGGCTATTCACCGGACGGCTATGCCTGGTCGTTCGGCCTGCTGTTCATTCTGCAGGCGGCGGGGCTTCTGTGGCTTCTTCTGTCGCGGGCGCGTCCGCTTCTGCAGGAGCGACCCCCGGCAGGTTGAGCGCCATGACGAGGTCGCGCACTTCCTGGCGCGCCGCGACGTGGCTCAAGGTCAATGACGGTCCGGCGCCGCCGCTGCGCTTGAGGTCCAGCAAGGTGAGCCCCATCAGGAAGAGCTCCTTGTAGATCACGCGCTCGCTGAGGCCCGCAGCGACACGGAAGCCGATGCGCTTGGCCAGCGCCTCGATCACATTACCCATGTCACGCTTGTTGCGCGCCGCCAGCGAGGACAGGCGGTTGCGCATGACGATCCAGTCGACCGGCCTGCCGCCCTCGATGGCGCGGATCTGGCGCTGCTTCCAGACGGCTTCCGCATAGATCGAAGGGCGCACGATCTTCAGCGTATCGGGATCGACGCGGGCCAGAAGATCGAGGTCGATGAAGCTGTCGTTCAGCGGAGTCAGCAGCGAGTCGGCCCAAGTGTGGGCCAGCCGGCTGAGATGGGTGTCGCTGCCCGGAGTATCGATGATCACGAAGTCGGCCGCCCCGACCGCCGGTTCGAGCGCCGCCGCCAGCCGCGCACGCTCGTCGGCCTCGGCCTCGCGACGATCGTTCAGGGTCGAGATCATCACCGGCGTATGCATCGGCATGGGCAGGTCGATGCCCTTCTTCGCCGCATAGTTCGCCCGGTTCTCGATGTAGCGGCTGAGAGTTCCCTGCCGTGCATCGAGGTCGAGCGTCGCGACGCGCGCGCCATCCCTCATCAGCGACACGGCGATGTGCAGCGCCGTCGTCGACTTGCCCGAGCCGCCCTTCTCGTTGCCGATGACGAGGACGTGGCCACGGCCCTCGATCCGAGGAGCCTGCGTCTGGGCGATACTCGGATTGGGCGCTGGTTGGAATCCCTCGCTCACGAGGCCTTGCGGATCCAGACGGCGGTGTCGTGGAACACCGCACCACCATTGGGCCAGCCGGGATCGGCCGAGGTCAGCGCATTGATGCCGATGCCGGTCTCGAAGTTGCGGTTGGGCCAGATGCCCTCGACCACGACGACACCCTTCTGCTGGCCCGCGCGGGGCTTGGCATTGACGACGGTCTTGCCGCGCTCGTTGCCGATCTCCAGCCGCTCGCCCTCGACGATTCCCATGGCGAGGCAGTCGTCGGGATTCATCATTGCCGTCGGCCGGACCTCGCGCTTTTGCGAGCTCGGCGTCTCGGTGAAGGTCGAGTTGAGGAACGTGCGCGCCGGCGCCGCGACCAGTCGGAACGGCTTGTCGTCGGTCGCATTGTCGATCACGTCGAAATGGTCGGGCAGGACCGGCATTTCCTTGCCGCGCGGTCCGTAGGCCGCCCAGTCGGGCTTGAAGCGGAACTTCTTGTCGGGCCAGGCGAAGCCGTCGAGGAAGTGCGACGTCTCGAAGCCCAGATGGAAATCCTGACCGCCCTTCTGCCAGTTGGTCTCGGCATCCCACATGCCCGAGACCTTGAGCGTCTCGTCCATGATCTCCCACGGCGTCATGTCGAAGCCGCGATGCGTGGCACCCAGGCGCTTTGCGAGTTCGGAAATCACGAAGTGGTTCTCGCGGCACTCGCCCGGCGCGTCAATCACCGCTTTGGCCACCTGGAAGAAAGTGTGGCCGCTGGCTGTGTAGAAGTCGTCGTGTTCGAGGAACATGGTGGCCGGCAGCACGATGTCGGCGAAGGCCGCCGTCTCCGTCATGAACTGCTCGTGCACGCAGACGAACAGGTCCTCGCGCCTGAACCCCTTGTGCACCAGTTCGAGCTCCGGACAGACCATCGCAGGGTTGGTGTTCTGGATCAGCAGACCGGTGACCGGCGGGCCGTTCTTCAACGCCTCGGGATCGTTGGTGAGGATCGGCCCCAGCCGCGACTGGTCGAGGTCGCGGATCGACGGATCGACCATGTCGAGCCCTTCGATCAGCGTCTTGTTGATCGGGTACATGCCGGTGTGGCCATAGAGCGCGCCGCCGCCCTTGTACCGCCACGCGCCGGTGACTGCGGGCAGGCAGGTCACGGCATGCATGTTGGCCGCACCATTGCGGCTGCGGCTGAACCCGTGATGGCAGCGGATGAACGAGGCCTTGCTCTGCCCGTAGAGGCGCGCAAAGGCCACGATCTCTTCCACCGGCAGGCCGGTGATCTTCGAAGCCCATTCCGGCGTCCGCGTCGCCACGTGCGCGGCCAGCTCGTCCGGCGCGTCGGTGTACTTCCGCAGGTAGTCCCAGTCGGCATAGCCCTCCTTGAAGAGGACATGCATGACGCCCACCGCGAGCGCCCCGTCGGTGCCGGGACGCACGGCAAGATGGATATCGGCCTGGTCGGCGGTTCCGGTGCGATAGGGATCGACGACGACGAGCTTGGCGCCGCGCTTCTTCGCCTTCATCGCGTGGGTCATGACGTTGACCTGGGTGTTGACCGGATTGCCGCCCCAGATCACCACCAGCTCGGCGTGCTCGTCGATCTCACGCACGTCGGCGCCGCGCTTGGCGCCGACGCCGGCGATCCAGCCCGTGTCGGACAGGGTCACGCAGATGGTCGAGAAATAGCGCGAATACTTCATCGCGTGGCGCAGCCGGTTGATGCCGTCGCGCTGCACCAGCCCCATCGTGCCGGCATAGTAGTAGGGCCAGATCGTCTCGGTGCCGTGCTGCCGCGCCTTGGCGATAAACTGCTCGGCCACGATGTCGAGCGCGTCCGTCCACGAGATCTCGGCGAACTGCTTCGAGCCCTTCGGCCCGACGCGGCGCAGCGGCTTCATCAGCCGGTCGGGATGGTGGATGCGCTCCGCGTAGCGGGCGACCTTCTCGCAGATCACGCCGGCGGTGTAGTCGTTGCGCATCGAGCCGCGCACGCGGCCGATTTTCGAACTGCTCAAGCGCTCGACATCGAGCGCGCAGGTGCTCGTGCAGTCATGCGGACAGACCGACGGCACGGTGGTCGTGCCGGCGTCCCCGCTCCGGGCGCGGGCGATCGGCGGATAGGCATGATCGTCGGGGGACATCTGGACGCTCCACGAGAACTGCAGCAGCATACAGACGGGTCATCGGCCACGAAAGCCGCCTCAGGGAGTGGAAAGTCAGCGTGTTTTCTCAGGCTCGGGTCTCCGTGGGCGCCGTGCGGCGCGCTACCGCCGCCGATGCCGAGGGCATTGCCCGACTTTTCCCCAGCCTCCCGCCCCTCGCCTCGACCAGCGATACGCGGGCGATCTTCCTGATCGACGGCGAAACCGCACCGCTCGGCGCCGTCCTGCTGGAGCAGGCGGCCGGCCATCTGGCCGTCGGTCCCCTGGAAACCGCGTCCGATGGCGAACGTACCGAGGTGGCGCGCGCGCTGATCGCCTTCGCCGAGATGGCCGCGCGCGCGATCGGCCTGCGCGAGGTGCGGCTCGCCGACGGCAGCGTGCCACCCGATCTCGCCGCGTCGTTCGGCTACCGCGACGGCATGAAGCGCATCCGCACCGGCAAGCTTGCGCGGATGATCGACCATCTCGAGGTGCTGGGCGTGCCGCTGTGGCGCGACGGCGCAGCGCCGTTCGATCTCACCCTCTACTATCGCGGCGTCTGGGCGGCGATGGCGTTGCTGGTCGGATTCGGCAGCATCACCCTCGCCGTTTTCGGTCCCGGCCAGGTGACCCTGCTGCACGTGCTCGGCCCCGCCCTGCTCTGCGTCGGCGCCTCCGCCTTTGCGTTCGTGCAGGTCTGCCTGATCATGATCGCCGCGCGACGGCGAGCCTCCGTCCCGATCGCCCTCGGCATCTTCGCGGCCGCCACGCTGTCGATCGCCGGCATCGGCGGTCTGTTTTACGAGCGAGCCGTTCCCTCGATCGGCGAGTTATGGGCGATCTACTCCGGCGACGAGGCGCTCGACTCGCTTGCCGTCACGGTGAGTGCCGATGGCACGGCGCTCACCGTCGAGGGCGCCTACGGTACCGGCAGCGCCGACACCGTGCGGCGGGCGCTGGACAAGCATCCAGCGGTGCGGCGCGTCGTCCTCGCCGGGCCGGGCGGGCGCCTCGGCACCGCGTTCGAAATCAATCGCATGATCCGCAACCGCCGTTTGGCGACGCGCGTCGAGAGCGGCTGTGCCTCCGCCTGCACCATCGCCTTCCTGGGCGGCAACGACCGCTCGATCTCAGCCAGCGGACGCCTGGGCTTTCACCAGGGCAGCTTTCCCGGCCTGGGGCCCAACGACCTGTACGAAAGCAACCGCGACATGCGGCGCTTCCTGGTCGCGAGCGGCGTCACGCCCGAGTTCGCGCAGCGCGTGATCGACACGCCCCCCGATGAAATCTGGACGCCGACGCCGCAGGAACTGCTGGCCGGACGCGTCGTGCAACGCATCACCCGACAATGAAGGTACTCCGGGCATGATCCCTCGCGGTCTCAGCTACGACGACGCCATGCGGCAGTTCCGCTGGCCCACGCCCCAGCGCTTCAACATCGGCCGGGCCGTGTGCGAGCGCCACGCGCCCGACACGCTGGCGATGATCGTCGAGAATGCCGACGGTTCGGTGCGCAACTGGACCTTCGGGCAGCTTCTCGCGGCGAGTTCGCGGCTCGCCAACGCACTGGTCGCCCGCGGCATCGCCAAGAGCGACCGCGTGGCCGTGTTCCTCAGCCAGGGCGCCGAACTCACCCTCTGCCATCTCGCCGGCTATCGCATGGGCGCCGTCGTGCTGCCGCTCTTCACCCTGTTCGGCGAGGAGGCGATCGAGTTCCGCCTGGCCAATGCCGAGGCGTCGGCCGTCATCACCGACATGAGCCAGTTGCCGAAGCTGCTGGCTGTGCGCGACCGCCTGCCTCACCTCAAGACGATCATCGTGATCGGCGCCGGCGCCCATGGCAGCGCGTTCCTCGACTGGGACCGGCTGCTGGGCGCGGCCTCCGACCGCTTCACCACTGTCGATACCGCCGCCGAGGATCCCGCGTTGCTGATCTACACGTCGGGCACGACCGGCCAGCCCAAGGGCGCGCTGCATGCGCACCGCATGATGCTGGGCTGCATCCCCGCCGTGGAGCAGTGGCTCGGCCACTGGCCGCACGGCAACGAAGTGATGTGGACTCCCGCCGAATGGGCCTGGATCGCCGGGCTCTACGACGCGCTGTTCCCGGCCTGGTACTACGGCACGCCGGTGCTGGCGCATCGCTTCACCAAGTTCGACCCGGAACGCGCCTTCGCGATGCTGGCCAAGCATCGCGTCGGCGTGAGCTTCATCCCGCCGACCGCGCTCAAGATGATGCGCCAGGTCCACAAGCCGCGGGACCGCTGGAACTACGACATCCGGGCGATATCTACCGGCGGCGAGGCGATGGGCGAGGAACTGCTGAGCTGGGGCCGTGACACGTTCGGCACCACCATCTCGGAGGGCTACGGCCAGACCGAGATGAACCTGATGCTGCTGAACTCGCCCGACTGGTTCGAGGTGCGCGCGGGCTCCTGCGGCCGCGCCTGTCCCGGCCGTAAGGTCGCGGTCGTCGATGGCGACGGCAACGTCCTGCCGCCGGGCGAGGAAGGCCAGATCGCGGGCTGGCGCCACGATCCCATCGTCATGCTGGAATACTGGCGCAACCCCGAGGCCACGGCGCGCAAATACGCCGGCGACTGGCTGCTGACCGGCGACCTCGGCACCATCGACGCGGACGGCTACGTCTTCTTCAAGAGCCGCGACGACGACGTCATCACCTCGGGCGGCTACCGCATCGGCCCCGGCGAGATCGAGGAATGCCTGATGAAGCATCCGGCGGTGGCGATGGTCGGGGTCGTGGGCGTGCCCGACCGGCTGCGCACCGAGATCGTGAAGGCCTTCGTCCAGCTCCGCCCCGAGATCGCGCCCACCGACTCGCTCAAGCACGATCTGGCGACCTTCGTGAAGACCCGGCTGGCAGCCCACGAATATCCGCGCGAGGTCGAGTTCGTGCCGGAACTGCCGCTCACGACGACCGGCAAGATCCTGCGTCGAGAGCTGCGCCGCCGCGAGGCCGAGCGCGGCGAGGTCGTGCGGCTGCGTTAGGTGTATCGAATTCTCAGCCGGCGGCCGCGGACACGTTGAACTGCAGCTCCGCCAGCCGGGCATAGAGGCCGCCGCGCCCCACCAGCTCAGCGTGGGTTCCGACGTCGACCACCCGTCCCTGGTCGAGCACGACGATGCGGTCAGCCTTCTGCACCGTGGCCAAGCGATGGGCGATCACCAGGGTCGTGCGGTGGCGCATGACCCGGTCGAGCGCCTGCTGCACGGCCAGCTCGCTCTCGGCGTCGAGGGCACTGGTCGCCTCGTCGAGCAGCAGGACGGCCGGGTCGCAGAGCAGTGCCCGGGCAATGGCGATGCGCTGGCGCTGGCCACCCGAAAGCCGCACGCCGCGTGCCCCGAGATCGGTCGCGAAACCGTGCGGCAGCGCCTCGATGAAGCCCAGAGCGGAGGCGGCTTCGGCGGCAGCCCGCACCTCGGCGTCGCTGGCGTCCGGCCGTCCGTAGCGGATGTTGTCGGCGACCGAGGCGCTGAACAGGGTCGGATCCTGCGGGACCACCGCCAGCGACCGCCGCAGGTCGCGCAGGGCGAGGTCCCGGATGTCGAGTCCGTCGAGGCGCACCGTGCCCTTCTCCGGGTCGTAGAAGCGCAGCAGCAGGTTGAACGCGGTGGTCTTGCCGGCGCCCGAGGGGCCGACGATCGCCACCGTCTCGCCGGGTGCGATCGCAAGGTCGAAGCCATCGAGCGCGAGCGCATCGGTGCGCGTGGGATAGCGGAACGAGACGCCCTCGAAGGACACAGCCCCCTGCACCGGCTTCGGCAGCACTTTGGGCTTCGCCGGCTCGGCAATCGACGGCGCCTCGGCGCGCAGCTCCGCCAGCCGCTCGGCGGCCCCCGAGGCGCGCTGAAGGTCGCCGATCGTCTCGCTGATCGCGCCGCCCGAAGTGGCCACCAGGACGGCGTAGAACACGAAGGCCGAAAGGTCGCCGGCGCTGATCCGGCCGGTCAGCACGTCGTGGCCGCCCATCCACAGCAGGAAGCCGACGGCCGAGAAAACGATGAAAATGACCACGGTGGTCATGATGGCACGGCGCGACACCCGCCGCGTCGCCGCGACGAAAGCCCGCTCCGTCGCCTCGCCGAAGCGTTGCGCCGCACGGTCCTCCTGGGCGAAGGCCTGGACCGTCCGGACCCCGTCCAGCGTCTCGGCGCCCTCCGACACCATCTCGCCCATGCGGGCCTGCGCCTCGCGCGAGAGCGCCCTCACCCGGCGGCCGAACACCACGATCGGCACGACGGTCAACGGCACCACCGCGAGCGTCCACAAAGCGAGCTTGGGGTTGGTCACGACCAGCATCACCACGCCGCCGAGGCACATCAGCGTGTTGCGTAGGGCCACCGAGGCCGAGGAACCGATCACCTGCTCGATGAGCTGCGCATCGGCCGAGATTCGGCTCATGACGTCGCCCGAGCGCTTGATCTCGAACCAGGCCGGTCCCAGCCGCAGGACATGGTCGAAGAGATCGCGGCGCAGGTCGCTCACGACCCTCTCCCCCAGCCAGGAGACCAGATAGAAGCGCGCGCCCGAGGCGATCGCCAGCACGACCGCCACGGCCAGCAGCGAGGCCAGGGCGTAGTTGAGGATGTCCGGCCGCCCCTGGGCGAAGCCGCGGTCGATCAGGGCGCGCAAGCAGGCGCCGAAGGCCAGCACGGTCCCTGCCGCAACCAGCAGCGACAGCAGCGCCAGGATCGTCCGCCCGCGATAGGGCTTGAGGTAAGGACCCAGCAGGGCCAGACCGCCGAACCGGTTCATGGGGCCTGCCATGCGAGTTCGACGCCCAGTTCGCTGCCCAAAGCCTCGAGCAGGTCGCCGCCGCCCCGCGTGTCCTGCCAACGGCCGCTGCCCTCGTCGAAGACATAGTGCCGGGCGCCGCTCATGGGCGAACTCACCCATATCTGCCGGGTGGGCGCATGTTTGTTGACGATCCAGGTCCCGGCATCGCCCTCTACCGTGAGGATGCCTCCCTGCAGTTCGGCGTCCACATGATCGCCCAAAGTTTCCTCGAGGGTTGCCAGCAGGCCGTCTGCGAGGGTTTCGAAAGCTGAATCGCTCATAGTGGCCGGTCTACAAGCCATGGCGGAGGCGTACAACCAGCTTGTCGCCGCGTCCCTGGGACTGTATATCCGCGCCCTTGTTGCGCCGGCCGGTCGGAATCGGCCCTGAAGCGCTGGAGAGAGATCATGCAAGAGAAGATTCACCCCGACTATCACACGATCACCGTGGTGATGACCGACGGCACGTCCTTCGAGACGAAGTCGACCTGGGGCAAGGAAGGCGCCAGCCTGCGCCTCGACATCGATCCGAAGACGCATCCGGCTTGGACCGGCGTGCGCCAGAGCATCGATCGCGGCGGCCGCGTGCAGCGCTTCCGCAATCGCTTCGGCATGATCGGCAGCGACAAGACCGACACGCCCAAGGCAGAAGCCAAGCCCGAAGCCGAGAAGTAAGCCCGCTTCTTCTTTCGACGCTTCTGCTACATTACGGCCGCGATACCCTTCGGGAGGCGGCGTAGTGAAATCTGTCAGAGTTGTTTGTGCCCACGATTGTCCGGACATGTGCTCGCTCATTGCACATGTCGACAACGGTAAGGTCGTGCGCATCCAGGGTGACCCCGACCAGCCGTACACGGCCGGTTTTGCCTGCGGCAAGGTCAACCGCGACAGCGACCTGGTGAACTCTCCCGAGCGTATCGCCACGCCGCTGCGCCGTACCGGACCGAAGGGCTCGGGCCAGTTCGAGCCCATCACCTGGGACGAGGCACTCGACGCGATCGCCCAGCGCTGGAAGTCGATCATCGCGGAGAGCGGCCCGCTCGCCATCCTGGGCTACGCCTACTCTGCCCATCAGGGGCTGATGAACCGGGGCCTGGTGAACGGCCTGTTCCACGCACTCGGCACCTCGCGCCTGCAGGCCGGCACGGTCTGCGACACGTGCTGCGAGACCGCCTGGGAAATGACGGTCGGCCCGGTGGGCGGCGCCGATCCCGAATCGGTCATCTATTCCGACCTGGTGGTTTCCTGGGGGGCCGACCTGGCGGCCACCAACGTGCATTTCTGGGCGCTGGCCGAGAGCCAGCGCAAGAAGACCGGCATGCCGATCGTGGTGATCGACCCGCGCCGCACCCGCAGCGCCCGGGCCGCCGACCTCTATCTGCCGATCCGGATCGGCACCGACGCAGCGCTCGCTCTGGGCGTCATGCACATCCTGGTGCGCGACGGGCTCGCCAACCGCGACTACATCGACGTACACACGCTCGGCTTCGACAAAGTCGAGCGCGAGATACTTCCGAAGTTCACGCCGGCGCGCACGGCGGAGATCACCGGCCTGCCCATCGCGGACATCGAGAAGTTCGCCGCGATGTACGGCAGGGCCAAGGCCGCATTGATCCGCCTCGGCGAAGGCATGACCCGCCTCACCCATGGCGGCCAGGCATTGCGCACCGTGGCGCTGCTGCCGGGCGTGAGCGGCCATTACGGCGCCAAGGGCGGCGGCGCGCTGCTGCTCACGGCCGCCTCGTGCGACCTCAACTACGCGGCCGTGCGCAAGCCCTCCGGGCCCGCGACGGCGCGCATGGTGAATCACCTGCGTCTCGGCGAAGAGCTCCTCAACATGAAGGGCCCGCCGCTCCGCGCTCTGTTCGTGGCTGCCAACAACCCGGTCGTCACCTGCCCCGAGGTCCACAAGGTGCAGAAGGGCCTGATGCGCGAGGATCTGTTCACTGTCGTTCACGACCCCTTCATGACCGACACGGCGCGCTACGCCGACATCGTGCTGCCCGCCGCGAACTATCTCGAGACCGACGACCTCTACCGGGCCTACGGCGCCTACTGGATGCAGTGGGGCCAGAAGGCGGTCGAGCCGGCCGGCGAGGCGCGCTCGAACTTCCATGTCGCGCAGGCGCTGGCGCAACGGATGGGCATCACCGACCCGATCTTCAGCCTGTCGCCCCGAGAGGCCGCCGAGGAGTTCTTCAAGGGCGCGACGGGACCGGCCTCGAAGGTCGACCGCAACGAGTTGTTCGACGGCGTGCCGCTCAACATCAGGCACGACTGGGACGGCCAGCCCTTCAAGACACCGTCCGGCAAGCTCGAATTCTACTCCGAGCAGCTCGCCAGGCAGGGTCTGCCGCCGATGCCCGATTGGGAAGCCGATCCGGTCGAAGCCCAGGAGGCCGCCCGCTGGCCGCTACGCCTGCTGACGGCGCCCGGATACTTCCAGGCGCACACGGCCTTCTCCGGTGTGGGATTCCTGCGCCAGCGCGAAGGCAAACCGTTCTGCATCCTGCACCCCGACGACGCGGCGAAGCGCGGTCTCGAGAACGGTGACCCGGTGCGCCTGTTCAACGACCGCGGCGAGATCGGCCTGGTCCTCAAGATCACCGACGAGGTCCAGCCGGGCGTCCTGCTGGTCCCGGGCCAGCGCCCGGTGGGCGAAGCGGTGTCGGGCACGATCAACATGCTCTGTTCGGACCGCTACACCGACATGGGCGAAGGCGCGACCTACCAGAGCACCTGGCTCGAAGTGGCCGCGTGGAAGGACGCGGCAGCCGCCTGAGCGAAGGCGCCGTCGCTTCGGTCCAGCCGGACGACGGCCCTACTTCACCATTTCCGGCGCCGCTACGCGGATGCGGCCGGATCGGCGCGCCTTGTCGAGTGCCTCATGATCCTCGTCGGTCTGCCGGGCGTAGGCCATCGCGAATTGTCCGATCGCTTCGTCGAGAACGTCGCTGTTGCCGCAGTAACCGGAGATCATTGCCGGATCGCCCGACTTCGCGTGTGCCAGTGCGAGAGCCCAACCGCACAGCGCGCAGTACTCTGCGAAGCCGTCGATATTGCTCGCGTCGCTCTCGTTGAACTTGACGCTGCCCTTCATGTCCGAGAGCTGGCGAACGTAGAAGTCCTTGCCGTCGACCTGGCCCCAGCCGAGAAAGATGTCGGGCGACCCCTGCGCCAGGCGCTGCCCAACGACGACGCGTCTGCCCTGGTTTTCAAACCTGAGCTTCTGCGAGACATAGGGGGCAACCACCGACTGTTGCGCCTGCTTGACCTGCAGGAACAGCGGATCGTCGGAGTCTATGCCTTGCATCAGTATGACCCAGCAGCCCGTCCCGACGCTGCCGACTCCTACCACCTTGCGCACCGTATCGACGATGCGATAGCGCGACAACAGAACGCGGCGGTCGATCGGCAGCGATGCGATGTATGCCTGCAGCATGTTGTCGAGCGCGACGTTGGCCGGCGTGCCGGCCTGAGTATGCGTCTCGCGCACGATCAGCGGCACTTCCTCGATGATGCGATGCTCGCCGTCGACCTGCTCGGTCATCTTCTCGAGCACGCTCGAATGGCCCTTGGCGCGCGCCTTGTCCATCATGCGCTCGGCGCCGCGTCTCGCTCTCTGCGAGAGGGTGTCAAGCACGGCCCGCTCGTCGATCCGATCGTACCAGATTTGCAGGTAGCCCATTTCGGCATAGCGCCGCATCCGCTTGCGGTAGGAGCGCACGATGGCCCGTGCACACCCCTCCGAGGCCACCTTGTCGCCGCCCATGAAGCGCACCGCGACGGCGGCGCTTGTCGCGAGACGTTTCAAGTCCCACTCCCAGGGGCCGGGGTGAACCTCGTCGAAATCGTTGATGGCGAAGATCAGGTTGCGCTCGGCGGAGGCGAAGACGCCGAAGTTCGAGACGTGCATGTCGCCACAGGCTGCAACGCCCATGCCGCTCACCGGCGTGGTCGACAGGTCGGCCGTCATGACGGCCGCCGAGCCCCGCAGGAAGGCGAAGGGCGAGGCCAGCATGCGGGCAAAGCGCACCGGCACCAGCTTCTGCACGCGGCTTTCGTTCTGCGCCTCGAGAATGGCGACGGGATCGGGCCGGTCCGCGGCAGGCTCGAACTGGGCGTGGGAAGTGCGCGGGATCCGGGTGCGCAGCGCCTTGCCGGCCTGCAGGCGCTCGGCAAGCGTTGCCCTCTGCGCCACGAAGCTGTCGCGCAACGTCATGCTGTCCATGGCCGCATTCATGCGCTCGAACGTGCGATCGATGTTCGACTGCAATTCAACCACTGTCATGGGTCCCGCTCCGCTCGTTCAACGTGATGTCGGCGCCTTCTTATCACCCGAGCGGCTCGCCAGCATCGCCAGGCGCGTTCCCACGACCGCGGCCAGAAGAGCCACCGGTGCAAAGGCCATCGGCACCCATAAAGCCGCCTTGGCAACGTCCTGTGCACTGAGGTCGCGGGAGAAGTCGGCGAGGGTCGCCGCGATTCCGGCGGCGGCGGCCCCAAGGGCAAAACCACTCTGCTGCACGGTCGCCACGGCGGAGGCTGCAAGTTCTGCCTCGCCCTGCCTCGCCCCTCCCATCAGGCGTTGCACCCCGAAGCCCCAGCAGGATCCGATTCCCACACCGACGAGGGCGATGAACGCCGGCAGGACGAGCACCGGCTGCGACATCAGCAGCGCCACGCAAGCCAGCCCCGCAGCCATCGCGAGCGGGCCGGCAACCAGCAGCCGGCCGGCTGTCCGAGGTGCCCGGCCTGCCACGACGAGCGAGGCGACCGTCCAGCCCATCGACGCACCGGCGACCGTATAACCGGCGGCCAGCGGATCGAAGCCGTGCAGGCTCTGCAGAAAGATCGGGATGAAGATCGACAGGGGGCTGTAGGCGACGGATACGAGCAGGCAGAACCACATCGCGACGCCCGTCACCGAGCGCAGCGAAAACGCATCGCTCGGGAAGAGCGGTGCCTCCGAGCGCCGGTCCAGCAGGATCATCGACACCAGCAGCATGACCGCCATCACGAACAGCG
>JAGNNA010000063.1 GCA_017990895.1 Reyranella sp. | reverse complement strand
GATTTCCATGGGCCGCAACGGTGTGACGAGCAGCTGCTCGAACGTGCCGAGTTCGCGCTCGCGGGCGACCGAGAGCGCCGTGATGAGGAGCGTCGCCGTGATCGTGAGCAGTACCGTCAGGCCCGGCAGGATGAACCAGCGGCTGTCGAAGTTGGGATTGAACCAGGCGCGTGGATGCATGCTGAGCTCGACGGCGGCCTGGCCGGCCCGCGCGAGATTGTAGCTCTCGACGATACCGAGCGCATAGCTCTGCAGGATGAGGGCGGCGTTGGATTTGCGGCCGTCGAGCAGCAGCTGGAGGCGGGCGGGCCGGCCGGCGGCGACGTCAGCCGAAAAGGTCTGGCCGACATGCAGCACGGCCTTCACCTTCTGCGAGTCGAGCGCGTCCCGCACGGCCTGCGGATTGTCGAAGCGCGCGACGATGCGGAAGGCGGGCGAAGCTTCGAAGCGGCTGACCAGTTCCTGCGCCGGATGGGCCCGGTCCTCGATCCAGAGACCGAGCGCTGCGTCCGACACTTCGAAGGTCGCGGCGTTGGCGAACAGGACGAGCTGAACAAGCGGCGGAACCACGAGAACCATGCGGCTCTTGCGGTCCTTCCACAGCATCTTGAATTCCTTGAGGATCAGCGCGGCAATACGCCCCCACATGGCGGTTACTCCAGGCTGCGGCGGGTGCGGGTGATCGCCAGGACGAGAAACAGGACGGCGAAGCCCACCAGCATGGCGAGGTTGGGCAGTAGCACGGGCCAGACCGTGCCGGCGAGGAACAGGGTCTGCAGGCTCGACACGAAGTAGCGGGCCGGAAAAACCGTCGTCACGGCCTGTACCCAGTGCGGCATGCTCTCGATGTCGAACATGAGTCCCGAGAGGATCAGGGCCGGCATGAAGGTGACGAGGAAGGCGAGCTGGGCCGCGACGAACTGGCTGCGTGCGACGGTCGAGATCAGCAGGCCCATCGCCAGGGAGACGATGAGGAACACCGAGGAAATGGCAATCAGCACCTCGGCGGAGCCGCGGAACGGCACCTCGAACACGACCAGCCCGATGAACACCGAGACGGCGAGGCCGCCCAGTCCCAGCACGAAATAGGCGACCAGCTTGCCGAGCAGGATTTCGGTCATGCTGGCGGGCGAGGCAAGCATCGCCTCCATGGTGCCGCGCTCCCATTCGCGCGCCACCACCAGCGCGGTCAGCAGGGCGCCGATCATGGTCATGACCATCGCAATGAGGCCCGGCACGATGAAGTTGGTGCTGCGGATCTCAGGATTGAACCAGTAGCGGTTCTCGACCGTGACGGGGGCCAACGCCGGCTGAGCGCGGTCCCGCCGGTGGCCCAGCAGCCACGTTGCCACGACACCCTGGGCATAGCCGGTGACGATGCGGGCAGTGTTGGCATCGACGCCGTTGACCACGATGGCGATGTCGGCCGCACGGATCGGATCGGCCACGCGCCGCGTGAAATCGCTGCGCAGCACCACGAAACCCTCGATGTCACCGCGCATCAGCGCCGCTTCGGCGGCTCGCGACGAGAGGAAGGAGAAGGGACGGAAGTAAGGCGTGTTGGCGAAAGCCTGGAACAGGCCCGCCGATTCGACGCTGCGATTCTCGTCGACGATGCCGAAGCGCACGTTGCGGGCGTCGAGCGAGATGCCGAAGCCGATCAGCAGCAGCAGGACGACCGGCATCACGAGAGCGATCGCGATCGACGAGGGGTCGCGCACGATCTGCACGAACTCCTTGTGCAGCAATCCGCCGAAGCGGCGGAAGAAGGTGCGGGCCGAAATCATGCGGCGGCCGCGCCCTCTCGCTCCGCGTCATGCTCGCGGATCAGGCCGACGAAGGCATCTTCGAGCGTCGGCTCGGGCAGTTCCGCCGTCACGAACCGCTGCTTCATCGCGTCCGGGCTGCCGGAGGCGATCATCCGTCCGGCATAGACGATGCCCAGCCGGTCGCAATACTCGGCCTCTTCCATGAAATGCGACGTCACCAGCACCGTGACGCCGCCCTCGGCCAGGCCACCGATGCGCGACCAGAATTCGCGTCGCATGAGCGGATCGACGCCCGACGTCGGCTCGTCGAGGAACAGGACCTGCGGCTCGTGCAACAGCGCGCATCCCAGCGCCAGGCGCTGCTTGAAGCCGAGCGGCAGGCTGCCGGCCTCCAGGTCGGCGACGGCCCCGAGGTCGAAGCTCTCGATCGTCCAGGCGATCCGGCTCGAGCGGCGACGGCCGGAGAGACCGTAGACGCCGCTGAAGAAGTCGAGATTGTCGCGGACCGACAACGTGCCGTAGAGCGAGAATTTCTGGGACATGTAGCCGATGCGTTCGCGCGCGGTCGCCCGGGCGCGACCGAGATCGACGCCGGCCACGTGTGCCGAACCGGCACTCGGCGCCAGCAGGCCGCAAAGCATGCGAAAGGTGGTGGACTTGCCCGCGCCGTTGGGGCCGAGGAGCCCGAAGATTTCGCCGGGCCTGACGGTGAAGCTCACGCGGTCGACCGCCCGGAACTTCCCGAAGTCGCGCGTGAGGTCGCGGGCCTCGATTGCGATGCCATCGGCGGATCGGGCCATGGCCTCCTGAACGGGCGGTGCCGGGAGGGGCGGCCGGTCGGCCTGGAGCAGGCTCACGAATGCGTCTTCGAAGCGCGGCCGCGTGGAGCGTGCCGTTGCGCCGCCGCCCACCAACCCGGCGAGGTCGGGGAGGGCGGATCCCTCCTTGAGCACGAGCCTCAGGCTGCGGCCTTGGATGGTCGCGTCGGCGACGGACGGCAGCGAGGCCGCGATACGCTGGATGCGATGACGCTTCTGTTCGGGGAGGTCGACCAGGAAGGTGCGTCCCTGCATCCGGTGCGTGAAGTCGGCGGGATTGCCGGAAGCCAGAAGTCGGCCACCATCGAGCAGGAGAAAGCTGTCGCACCGCTCGGCCTCGTCGAGATAGGCGGTGCTCCAGACGATGGCGACGCCCGTGCCCGCCATCGTCCGTACGATGCGCCACAGTTCGCGCCGGGACGCGGGGTCGACGCCGGCGCTCGGTTCGTCGAGCAGCAGCAGCTTCGGCCGCGGCAGCAGGGCACAGGCGAGTCCGAGCTTCTGCTTCATGCCACCCGAGAGCTGCCCCGCCAGCCGGCGGGTGAAGGGCGCAAGGCCGGTGAACTGGAGCAGCGTCGCGAAGCGCTCGCTGCGCGCTGCCGCGTCCAGATCATGCAAATCTGCCTGCAGGTTCAGGTTCTCCTGCACCGTCAGGTCCTCGTAGAGCCCGAAGCGCTGCGGCATGTAGCCGATCTCGCCGCGCACCGCGTCGCGGTCGGTGGCAGCGTGGCCAAGGACTTCCAGCGTCCCCGCGTCCGGCGCGAGCAGGCCGGCAATGAGCCGCAGCAGCGTCGTCTTTCCCGCACCATCCGGGCCGACGAGACCCGTGATCTGGCCGGCCGCGATGCTGGCCGTCACATCCGACAGGGCGGCCGTGGTGCCGAAGCTCTTTCCCAGGTTCGCAAGGGTGACCGTTGCGGGCATGGCCGCGCTAGCCGGCGCCGAGCGGGACGCGGACGGTGACCGGCATGCCCTGCCGCAGACGATCGTCGGGATTCTTGACGAACACGCGCAGGCGATAGACGAGCTGGGTACGCAGCTCGGTCGTCTCCACGGTCTTCGGCGTGAACTCGGCCGTAGGGGAGATGAAGCCGATCCAGCCTTCGTAAGGTCGGGTCGGATCGGTGTCGGTGAAGACCGTCACCGCCATTCCGGGCCGGATGCGACCGAGGTCGGGCTCGGAGACGTAGGTGCGGACCCAGACCTTGTCGGTGAGCGACAGGGTGAAGATCGGATTGGCGGGACTGACCATCGCGCCCGGCTCGACGATGCGGCTGAGCACGATGCCATCGGCCGGCGATTTCAGTATCGTGTCGGCAAGCCGCCGCTCCGCCAGCGAGACGATCGAATCCTCCGACCGCACCAGGGCTCTCGCCTGGGCGATGTCCTCACGGCGGGGGCCGAGCTCGGTCAGCCGGGAGACCTGCTGGGAAAGGTCGAGCCGGGCGCGTGCCGAATCGTAGGCGTTCTTCGCTTCGTCGTAGAGCTGGCGCGAGACGTTGCCGCCGGCCAGCAGCTCGGTCCTCCGCTTGAGCAGGAGTTCGGCATCGGCGACGGCAGCCTTGTTCGCATCCACCTGGGCGCGGTCCCGGGCAATCTCCTCGGGGCGGCTGCCGGCTTGGAGCCGGTCGACCACCGCACGCTGCGCATCGAGCCGGGCATGGGCCAAGGCCACGGCGTCGCGATAGGTGTCGGCCTCCATCACCGCCACCGTCTCGCCGGCCTTCACCGCATCGCCTTCCTCCTTGTGCAGCGCCTGAAGGCGGCCGCTGGCGTTGAAGGCGAGATCGACCTGGCGGACATCGACATTGCCGTACAGGGTCAGGAACGTCGGTTCCGGCCGCGGCCAGTAACGGTAGGCGCCGCCCGCGGCGGCCAGCGCCACGGCGAGCAGCGCGATCAGGATCGGCCAGCGGCGGCGCGACTGGGTCATTCCGTACTCCACGCATCGATTGCTGCGGGGAGAACTAGAACCATTTGGCGTTTCGCCCCTTGATGTCGGTCAAGCCTGGCGACGATAGAGGAAGCAGTTGTCGGCCTTGGGCATCTCGATGCCCTCGTAGAAGGTCATGGCCGTCGGCGCCGAGAGCAGCAGGGTGGTCGTTTGGGCCCCGCCGGCGGCGGCGCGGGTCTCCTCGATCAGGCGGCGGCCGATTCCCTGGCCCTGGCAGGCCTTGTCGACCGCGAGGTCGGAGAGATAGCAGCAGAAGCAGAAGTCGGTGAGCGAGCGGGCGAAGCCCACCAGCTTGCCGTCCTGGCGCGCGGTCAGGATCAGGTTGGCCTGCTTCAGCATCTGCTCGATCCGGGGACGGTCGCCGATGGGGCGGTTGAGGCCGGACTTGGCGACCACGTCGATATATTCGTCAGCGCCGAGATCGTCTTCGCGGGCGTAGATCGTGTTCATTGCGTCAGCCATCTCCTCAGGGCGGCCGAGACTTCGGCCGGTTTCTCCAGCGGCGTCATGTGCCCGCTGTCCTCGATCACCTCGAGGCGCGCGTTGGCGATGTCGGTGGCCATCTGCCGGCCCCGCTCGAGCGGCGTGACCCGATCCTCGCGGCCCACGAGCACGAGGGTGGGCATCTCGATCTCGACCAGGAGCGGGCGGCTGTCGGCGCGGCCCAGGATCGCCTGCTGCTGGCGCACGAATCCGTCGCCGCCGACCTCGCCCGCCATGTCGAGGAGCGGCCGGGTGATGCTCTCGTCGCCGACCCGCGACGGATGGACCAGTTGCGGCAGCAGGGTCGGATGGATGCCGTGGAAGCGGCCGATCCGCGTCTGCTCGATGAAGCCGCGCCGCCGGGCGGCCGTCTCCGCCGAATCGGGCCCCGCCTGGGTGTCCAAGAGGGCGATGCGCTCGACCCGCTCCGGCGCGCGGCGGAAGATCTCGAAGGCGACGTAGCCGCCCATCGAGAAGCCGCACAGGGCGAAGGTCGGTGGCGCCATGGCGAGCGCGGCCTCGGCCATCGCCGCCATCGTGTCGTGATGCCAGAGTTCGGGAACGGTGAAGGAGGCGATGTCCGCCAAGGCCTCGATCTGCGGAGCGAAGACGCGGCGCGTGTTCAGCAGGCCCGGCAGCAGCAGGAGCGGAGAACGCGGCATGGCGAAGGGCCTCAGATCTGGATCTGGTTGCCGAGTTCGATAGCGCGGTTGGGCGGGATACGGAAGAAGGTCTTGGTGGCCGAGGCCGAATGCGAGAGCGAGATGAACCAGTCGCGGCGCCAGCGGCCGAGCCGGGAATGCTGCGACGGCACCAGGGTCTCGCGGCCGAGGAAGAACGAGGTCTCCATCTCGTCGTAGGCGATGCCGTGCGGACGGCAGGCGCGCAGCGCCTCGGGAATGTCGGGCTGCTCGGTGAAGCCGTAGTGGGCGATCACCGTGTGGAAGCCCTTGCCCAGCCGCTCGACCTCGACCCTGTTGGCATCGGAAACGACCGGCACGTCCATGGTATCGACCTGCAGGATGATGATGCGCTCGTGCAGGACCTTGTTGTGCTTGAGATTGTGCAGGAAGGCGGCGGGCGTGCGCGTGGCATCGGCGGTGAGGAAGACGGCGGTGCCGGCGACTCGGTCCGGTGCGCGCTCCATGCGTTCGAGGAACTGCTTGAGCGGCAGCGACCCCTCGCTCAGTTCCGCCGCCACGATCTTGCGGCCGCGCCGCCAGGTCGTGATCGTGAAGTAGATCAGGAAAGCCACGATCAGCGGCAGCCAGCCGCCGTCCGGAATCTTGAGCGCGTTGGCGATGAAGAAGGCGAGGTCGGGAATGGCGAGGAAACCGAACACCGCCGCGGCCAGCGGCCAGGCCCAACGCCACACCAGGATTGCAACCGCCATGGCGAGCGCCGCATCCACCAGCATCGCACCGGTCACGGCGAGGCCGTAGGCGCCCGCCAGCGCGCCGGACGATCCGAAGCCCACGACGAGGGCGATGATGCAGGACATCAGCAGCCAGTTCACCCTCGGGATGTAGATCTGCCCGATCGCGGTTTCGGATGTGTGGTGGATCTCCATGCGCGGCAGGTAGCCGAGCTGGATCGCCTGCCGCGTCAGCGAGAACACGCCGGTGATCACGGCCTGCGAGGCGATCACGGTCGCGAGCGCCGAGAGCACCACCAGGAAGATGATGTAGTCGGTCGGCACCAGCTCGAAGAAGACCTGATGGATGATGGCCGGGTTCTCGATGATGAGCGCGCCCTGGCCGAAATAGTTCAGCAGCAGGCCCGGCATGACGATGCCGAACCAGCCGATGCGGATGGGCTTGCGGCCGAAATGGCCCATGTCGGCGTAGAGCGCCTCCGCGCCGGTGACGGCCAGCACGATCGACCCGAAGGCCCAGAAGATGCCGAAGCCCTGGTCGGTGACGAGCTCGTAGGCGTGGATCGGGTTGATCGCCTCCAGCACCACGGGATTCTTGGCGATCTGCCAGGCCCCGAGCACGCCCAGCACCAAGAACCACACGAACATGACCGGGCCGAACAGGCGGCCCACATCGGCCGTGCCGCGGGACTGGAGCAGGAACAGGCCCACCAGGATGACGAGGGCGAGGGGAATGACGAACGGCGTGAAGGCCGGAGTCACGGCGGAAAGACCCTCCACGGCGCTCATCACCGAGATCGCCGGCGTGATCATCGCGTCGCCGTAGAACAGGGCGAGGCCGATCACGGCCAGGATGATGATGCCGATCCGGACCTTCGGGGCCCTCCCGTTCAGCCCCCGGGAGGCCAGGGTGGCGAGCGCCAGCACGCCGCCCTCGCCCTTGTTGTCGGCGCGCATGATGAGCGCGACATACTTGATCGTGACGGTGAGCGTGACCGCCCAGAACAGCATGGAGAGGACGCCGAACACGTGCTCGCGCGTCGGCGCCATGCCGCTGCCGTGCAGGAAGGTCTCGCGCAGCGCGTAGAGCGGGCTGGTGCCGATGTCGCCGAACACGACGCCCAGCGCGCCGACGACGAGCGCCGTCCCTGCCGGGTGGTGCGGTGGGGAGGTCGGTGTCCGCGCAGGCTCGGCGCTGGTCTGGGTTTGGGAGGGTTCGGCTGGGGCCATGCTATGGGAACGCCGCCTGGGAGGCGGCGCGGCGAGGGTTTGCGCCGACGCGTCGACACTGTCAACGCGCCAAATCGGGGGGAACGGCGACTAATCGCCTTGACTTGCACAGCGCGCGCAGGTCGCCTTGGGGAAACGAAAGAGGAAGCGCGCCATGCATGTCGATGTCAGTCAGCCGCGACTGTACCGCGAGGATAGCTGGGGACCGCACTTTGCCCGGCTGCGGCGCGAAGACCCGGTCCACTACCACCCCGAAAGCCCATTCGGGCCCTACTGGTCGGTGACGCGCTACGCCGACATCATGAAGGTCGAGCTCGATCCGGCGACCTATTCCTCGGCCTCCGAACTGGGCGGCATCCAGATCACCGACCAGCCGCAGGGTGAGGAGTTGCCCAACTTCATCCGCATGGACCCGCCGCGCCACACCGCCCAGCGCAGGACCGTGGCGCCGATCGTGGCCCCGTCCAACCTGGCCAATATGGAAGGCCTGATCCGCGAGCGCACCGCCCAGGTGCTCGACGGTTTGCCGCGCGGCGAGGTCTTCGACTGGGCGGACCGTGTCTCGACCGAGCTCACGGCCATGATGCTGGCGACCCTGTTCGACTTCCCGCAGGGCGACCGCCGCAAGCTGACGCACTGGTCCGATGTGGCGATCTGCAACATCGAGGCCGAGGACGCCATCGTGAAATCCAACGAGGAGCGGATGGCCGAGCTGAAGCAGATGGCCGAGACGATGGCGGCGCTGTGGCAGGAGCGCGCTGTGCAGCCACCGACCTTCGATCTGGTCTCGATGATGGCGCACAGCGAGGCGACGAAGAACATGTCGACCCGAGAGTTCATCGGCAACTTCGCGCTGCTGATCGTCGGTGGCAACGATACGACGCGCAACTCGATGAGCGCCGGCCTGATGGCGATGCTCGACAATCCGGCCGAGGTCGACAAGGTGAAGGCCGATCCCGCGCTGATGCCGAGCCTCGTGTCGGAGACGATCCGGTGGGCTACGCCGGTGATCCACATGCGCCGCACCGTCCGCACGGATTGCGAACTGGGCGGCAAGCAGATCCGGGCCGGCGACAAGGTGGTGATGTGGTACGTCTCGGGCAATCGCGACGAGACGGCAATCGACGAGCCGGAGCGATTCCTGGTCGGCCGGCCGAGGGCGCGCCATCATCTTTCCTTCGGCGCCGGCATCCATCGCTGCGTCGGCGACCGGCTGGCCGAAATGCAGATCCGGATCCTGTGGGAAGAGCTGCTGAAGCGCGACCTGGAGATCGAGGTCGTCGCGCCGCCGGTGCGCCTCTATTCCAACTTCATCCGCGGCATCCGCTCGCTGCCGGTCAGGATCAGGAATTAAACAGAGTCGTCTCATTGGAGCGCGCAACTCCCGTTGCGCTCAAGCTCATGAGCGCCACTGGAGTGGCGCGCTCCATTGATGCGTTACGGCGTCAGGACGAGGCTTTGCGAATGGTATCGACGCCGGCGGCGAAGGCCTGTTGCAGCAGCCAGACGTCGCCCGCGATCGAGACGAAGTCGTAGCCGAGCTTCACGAACTGCGCGGCCTGCTTCGCGTCGACGGCGAGGCGGCCGGCGGACTTGCCGTGCTTCTTCGCCGCCGCGATCGTGGCCTTCTCGGCATTGAGGAAGTCGGGATGGTCGAAGGCGCCGGGCTCGCCCATGGCGACGGAGAGGTCGTTGTGGCCGAGCCACAGCATGTCGACGCCCGGCATCGACGCGATCTCGTCGGCCGCGGCGGCGCCGCGCGGATCCTCGACCTGCAGGATGATGGCTGTGCGTGCATTCTGTTCGGCGAAGCGCGGCAGCAGCGGCTCGGAACGCAGGGCGAAGCGCTCGTGGGCAAGGCCCAGCGCCACGCCGCGCGTCCCGTCGGGCCAGTATTTCGCGGCGTCGAGGACCGCCCTGGCCTGCTCGACCGACGACACGATCGGCACCATCACGCCGTCGGCGCCGGTATCCAGGGCACGCGAGATGTGATGGCGCGACTGCGACGGCACGCGCACGACCAGGGGCAGGTTCGCGGCCTGCATGTAGCGCACGACCTGGCGCACGGTATCGAAGCCGAAACCGGTATGCTCCATGTCGAGCACGGCGAAGTCCGCGCCCGCCGCCTTCAGGATCTGGCCGATGCCCGGTGTGGCGAACTCGAAAAGGAATGTGCCGATTTTGGCGGGCGCAGTGCCGACGAGCGCGCGAAGTCCGTTGTCCGTCATTGTCGTTTCTCCCCTCGATCCGCGATGCTAGCGTGATCCGTCCCCATCACACACCTGCATTAGGGAGAGAAACATGAAGCTCTATTACATGCCCGGCGCCTGCTCGATCGGCATCCACGTTCTGCTCGAGGAAATCGGCAAGCCCTACGACGTGCACAAGGTCGACGGCGCCAAGCAGGAACAGTACGGGCCCGACTTCGTGGCGCTCAATCCGAAGTCCAAGGTGCCGACCCTGCAGCGCGACGACGGTTCCGTGCTGACCGAGTTCCCGGCGATCGCCGTGTGGCTTGCCCGCAAGAATCCCGAGGCGGCGCTGCTGCCGGCCGATGCCGACGGCGAGGCGCGGGCGCTGGAGGCGATGGACTACGCGGTTTCGACCATGCACATGCAGGGCTTCAGCCGCATGTTCCGCCCGGGCAACTACGCACCGAGCGAAGCCGATCACGACAAGGTCAAGGCGCGCGGCAAGGAGATCATGGAGAAGGGCCTGACGCTGATGGACAAGGCGCTCGAGGGCAAGGAGTACCTAGCCGGCAAGTTCTCGGTGGCCGATGCCGCCCTGTTCTACGTCTCCTTCTGGGCGGCCGCTCGCATGAAGATGCCGCTGCCCGGGAACGTCGCCGCCCACTACGAGCGCATGAAGGCCCGTCCGGCCGTGAAGCGCGTACTCGAGCAGGAAGGCCTTTCGGCCGCCGCCTGATCCGATTGCGATCAACGGACCGCCGCGTTCGCGTGGCGGTCCGACGGTGCATCTTCGGTGTCGCCTCGCGCTGAGCTAAGCTCGCGCCATGTCCCTGCCTGCCTCCCTGCGCGACCGCCTCCGCCTGCCGCTGATCGCGGCCCCCATGTTCCTGGTGTCCGGTCCGGCCCTCGTGACGGCGGCCTGCCGTGCGGGCGTCATCGGCTCGTTCCCGACCGCGAACTGCCGCACTGTCGAGGAACTCGATGGTTGGCTGGGAGGCATGGTCGACGATGCGAAGCGCGCCGCCGATACAGAGGGTCGCGCCCCGGCGCCCTGGTGTCCCAACCTGATCGTCCACCGTTCAAACCCGCGCGTGCCCGATGACCTGGCCGCCGTGCTGCGCCACAAGGCCGAGATCGTGATCACCTCGGTCGGCTCGCCCGAGCCGGTGATGAAGCCCCTGAAGGACGCGGGCTGCCTCGTGCTGGCCGACGTGGCGTCGGTGCGCCATGCCGAGAAGGCGGTAGCGGCGGGGGTCGACGGTCTGGTGCTGCTGACGGCCGGCGCCGGCGGCCAGACCGGCTGGGCCAATCCCTTCGCCTTCGTACGGGCGGTGCGGGCGTTCTGGGACGGGATCGTCGTGATGGCGGGCGGCATGGCCGACGGTCACGCCGTCGCGGCGGCCCAGGCTCTGGGCTGCGACCTCGCCTACATGGGCACCAAGTTCATCGCCACGCGCGAGAGCCTGGCCAAGGACGCCTACAAGCAGATGCTGGTATCGAGCCGCCTCGACGACGTGCTGCTGACCCGCGCCTTCACGGGGCTCGAAACCAACATGCTGCGGCCGTCGATCGCGGCGGCGGGCCTCGACCCCGACAATCTGCCCACGCGCGGCAAGATCGATATTTCCAAGGACATCAATGCGGCCGAGCGCGAGCGGCCGGACGCCAAGCGCTGGAAGGACATCTGGAGCGCCGGCCATTCGGTCTCGGGTGTGGCGGACGTCCCGACGGTCGCCGAACTGATCGAGCGCACCGCCGGGGAATACCGGGCCGCCCGCCGGTCAGTGCAGAGCGTATAGACCCGAGGCGAAGCGGAACTCGGCCGGCTTCACGAGCTGGGCGTTGGCCACCCGGACGCGATGCACCTTGCCATCGAGGTGGTGTTCCCAGAAATCGAGGAACTTGGTGAGGGCGGGGAAACGAGGCGCCAGATCAAGATTCTGCCAGACGAAACTCTGCAGAACGTGCTTGTGATCGGGCATCCAGTACAGGATTTCGGCGGTCGTGATGCGGTAATCGTTGAGTTGCGCAACAAAACTACGATCCATCTAGGCCCTCCTTGACTTGGTGCGCTGAGACGAATAGTTACGCACCCCTCTCCGAAAATCAGCAAAAATCGTTCCAGATCAAAGGGTTGGCAGCACTGCTGATGGATTGCTGCCAGAGCGAAGCTATTTGGGGAACCTTTTGTGGGCTGCCTTGACTCAGGCACCCGATAACCCTAAATCCCGTCCGCCATTGGCACTCACTCTCTGAGAGTGCTGACAGCAGTCCTTTCGCTGCGGCCCACAGGCCGCGCAGGGTCAACAGTTTACTGGAGGAAGAAATCATGAAGTTCCGTCCGCTCCATGACCGAGTTGTGGTCAAGCGCGTAGAGGAAGAAGGCAAGACCAAGGGCGGGATCATCATTCCCGACACCGCCAAGGAAAAGCCGATGGAAGGTGAGATCGTCGCCGTCGGTCCGGGCGCACGCGACGAGAAGGGCACGCTGGTCCCGCTCGACGTCAAGAAGGGCGACCGGATCCTGTTCGGCAAGTGGTCGGGCACCGAGATCAAGCTCGATGGCCAGGATCTCCTGATCATGAAGGAATCCGACATCATGGGCATCATCGAAGGCTCCGCCTCGATGAAGAAGGCCGCCTGAGCTTCGCTCGGCGTCACTAAAGAAATTCACGACATTCGAGAGGAATAGAACATGGCAGCCAAGGAAGTCCGTTTTAGTGCAGACGCTCGCGAGCGCATGCTGCGCGGCGTCGACATTCTCGCCAACGCCGTCAAGGTGACGCTGGGCCCGAAGGGCCGTAACGTCGTCATCGACAAGTCGTTCGGCGCCCCGCGCATCACCAAGGACGGCGTCACCGTCGCCAAGGAGATCGAGCTCGCCGACAAGTTCGAGAACATGGGCGCCCAGATGGTGCGCGAAGTGGCCTCGAAGACCAACGACATCGCCGGCGACGGCACGACGACGGCGACCGTTCTCGCCCAGGCGATCGTGCGCGAAGGCGTGAAGTCGGTTGCCGCCGGCATGAACCCGATGGACCTCAAGCGCGGCATCGACCTCGCTGTCGAGGCGGCCGTCGAGGACATCAAGGCGCGCGCCAAGAAGATCACGGGCACCGACGAAGTCGCCCAGGTCGGCACCATCTCGGCCAACGGCGACAAGTCGATCGGCAAGATGATCGCTGAAGCCATGAAGCGCGTCGGCAACGAAGGCGTCATCACGGTGGAAGAGGCCAAGAGCCTCGACACCGAACTCGACGTCGTCGAGGGCATGCAGTTCGACCGCGGCTATCTCTCGCCGTACTTCATCACCAACGCCGACAAGATGATCGCCGAGCTCGACTCGCCGTACATCCTGCTGTTCGAGAAGAAGCTCTCGGGCCTGCAGGCGATGCTGCCGGTGCTCGAGGCGGTCGTTCAGTCGGGCAAGCCGCTGCTGATCATCGCCGAGGACGTCGAGGGCGAGGCCCTGGCGACCCTGGTCGTGAACAAGCTGCGTGGTGGCCTGAAGATCGCCGCCGTCAAGGCGCCGGGCTTCGGTGACCGTCGCAAGGCGATGCTCGAGGACATGGCGATCCTGTGTGGTGGCCAGCTGATCTCCGAGGACCTCGGCATCAAGCTCGAGAACGTCACGCTCGACATGCTCGGCAAGGCCAAGAAGGTCATCGTCGAGAAGGAAAACACCACGATCGTCGACGGCTCGGGCAAAAAGGCGGACCTCCAGGCCCGCATCAGCCAGATTCGTGCGCAGATCGAGGAGACCACCTCGGACTACGACCGCGAGAAGCTCCAGGAGCGCCTGGCCAAGCTCGCCGGCGGTGTTGCGATCATCAAGGTCGGCGGCGCCACCGAGATCGAGGTCAAGGAAAAGAAGGATCGCGTTGACGACGCCATGCACGCCACCAAGGCTGCCGTGGAAGAGGGCGTTGTCGCCGGCGGCGGCTCGGCCCTGCTCTACGCGATCCGCGCGCTCGACAAGATCCGTTCGAGCAACGACGACCAGAAGGTCGGCATCGAGATCGTGCGTCGTGCGCTCCAGGCGCCCGTCCGCCAGATCGCCGAGAACGCCGGCTACGACGGCGCCGTCATTGCGGGCAAGATGCTCGAGCAGAAGGACACGAACTTCGGCTTCGACGCCCAGAAGGGCGACTATGTCGACATGATCAAGTCCGGCATCATCGACCCGGTGAAGGTCGTTCGTACCGCGCTGCAGGACGCCGCTTCGGTGGCTGGCCTGCTCGTCACGACCGAAGCCATGGTCGCCGAGCGCCCGGAGAAGAAGGCCCCGATGATGCCGCCGGGTGGCGACGGCGGCATGGGCGGCATGGACTTCTAAGTCCTGTCTTCTCAGAGAATGCGGAAAGGCCGGGGAGCAATCCCCGGCCTTTCTCATTGGAGCGCGCCACTCCAGTGGCGCATCATGAGCGCCACAGGAGTGGCGCGCTCCAATGAGTTTGAACCATCCGACATCGATCAAAGGCGTCGTCCTGCATCAGGGCCGCGTGCTGCTGCTCCTGAACGGACGGGACGAATGGGATCTGCCCGGTGGTCGGCCCGATCCGGACGAGGATCATCGCGCGGCGCTGATGCGTGAAGTGCGCGAGGAAACGGGGCTGGCGGTCGAGGTCGGTACGCTGGTGGACGAGCATCTTTTCGAGGTGCTGCCGCAGCGCTTCGTGCGCATCGTGACCTACGCCTGCACGCTGCAGGCCGAGGGCACGATTGCCCTCAGTCACGAGCATCAAGAGGCGAGTTGGGTCGCGCTCTCGGCGCTCGGCGAACGGGTCGCCGGACGCCCGTTGCCAAAAGGCTATCTCGGCGCGATTCGCCAGGCTGCCCGCCAGCCCTTGTCGCCATAGGCGCGACTCGTTTCGACCTTCAGGAAGCGGTCGTGCGCGCCGGCGGCGCCGAGCCACAATTCGTTCCAGGCGTCGAAGCCGGCCAGCGGGTCGACGAGCTGGAGCTCCCGGGCGAGCTTCCAGCCGTCCATGCGCACGGTAACCGCGCCGTCCTTCTCTTCGGTGGTCACCTCTTCGCCTTCGGCGGCCAGGATCGCGGCGAGCCAACGACCGAACAGGCGGGCGCTGTCGAGGTCGCCGGTCTCGACGTCGGTCGGCAGGTCGAGGTCGCGCGCCGTTTCTTCGTGGAGCTGCAGCCCGACCAGTCGTGCCACGCGGCCCATCTCCAGCTGCGCGTCCTTCGGGCCTAGAAGGTCCTGCAGCACCGGCAGCATGGTCTGCACGTAGCCCATCGCGTAGGAGCGGAAGGTGCGCAGCCGGCGCTCCTCGGGCCAGTTCGCGGTCTCGAGCTTCGGCTGCGTCTTCCAGTCGATGCGCGGCATCTCCTCGTCGTAGGCGAAGCGCACGCGCTCCTCCTCCTTCAGGGGCCTCCCGTAATCGTAATAGTAGCCTTCGAGGCCGGGCTTGCCGTCGACCGTCATGCCCGTGCAGACGAAACCGAGGCCCGGGTTCTTCAAGGAGGTGCCGTTGTGGCCGTGCCAGCCGTGCAGGAAGGCCGCGGATACTTCGTGCGGCACGGCGGCGATGGCGGTGCCCTTCCACATCCAGCGCGGTGGCGGATAGCGCACCCACGCCTTGGTATCGCTCTCGCGCAGATAGCCGGTCTTCACGCCGCCGAGCGCATTGGAATGATAGTGGTAGAGGGCGCAGGCCGGCGCGTCCTTCTCGCCCGCGATGCCGAGCTTCTGCAGGCCGGGCAGGAACTTCTCGAGATGCTGCCGGCGGAAGTGACGAAAAATGTATTCGCGCGCCGTGTCGCTGCCCCGCCGTGAGACGAGGCCGATGACCAGCGCCGTCATCAGCGCATTGTAGAGCGTGCCGACCGCCCGGCAGGCAGATTCGCTAGCCCCCCGTTGCTCAGCCATCGTGGCCGTCGATCAGGATCGCCTTGGAGTGGCCGGCCTTCAGTCGCATCGCGAGGACCGGTTTGTACTCCTCCGAATGGTAGAAGCGCTCGGCCTTGGCGCGGTCGGGGAATTCCAGCACGACCACACGCGCCGGCGTCCAGCCGCCTTCGAGGCTCGTGCAGTTGCCGCCGCGCACGATGAACTTGCCGCCGAACTTGGAGACGAGCCCCGGCGTATGCTTGCGGTACTCTGCCATCAGCTCTTCGTCCTTGGTGTCGATCTCGACGATGATGTAGGCCGTCACGTCTTCCTCCTGGTTACCCGACTTCCATGGGCAGGGCGGGATCGTTGGCCCATTCCTGCATGGAATTGTCGTACACCGAGACGTACCTGTGACCCAAGAGGGCGGTGAGGACGAAGGCGTCGAGCGTGGCGGCTATGCCGCCGCCGCAATAGACCAGCACGCGCTTGTCGGGGGCGACGCCGACCCCTTCGAAGGCCGCGCGCAGATCGGCGATCGGCTTCAGCGCCTTGTCCGGCCCGAACAGGCTGGCGGCCGGCACGCAGGAGGAACCGGCGATTCGACCGGCGCGGCCATAGACCACGCCGCCCGCGCCGGTGTGCTGGTCGTGACTGAGCGCATTCAAGGTCAAGGTCGAGGCATCGCCGATCGCGCCCTTGATCGCCTCCTTGCCGACGAAAATCTCCGGACGCCCGCGCAGCGACAGGGTTGCCGGCGGATGGGTGACGGGCTCGGTCGAAAGCGGGCGGCCCTCAGCCTTCCATTTGTCGAGGCCGCCATCCAGGATCGCGACCTCGTCGAAGCCGACGGCGCGCAGCATCCACCAGATGCGGCTCGACCAGACGGGCGAGGCATGGCTGTAGAGCACCACGAACGTACCGTGGCCCACTCCCTTGGCCGCGAAAGCCCGGGTGAGCTCTTCCAGTGACGGCAACGTGAAACGGAGCGGCGAGCTCTTGTCCGAAAGGTCGGCCTGGAGATCGAGATAAGCCGCGCCCGGTATGTGTCCCGTGTCGTAGTTGGCCCGGCCGCTTTCGGCGACGTAGCGTCCGTCGGGTCCGGGCTTCAGGTAGGTGGTGCAGTCGAAGACGCGCAGCGCGGGAGCGCCGAGCTGGCGCGCGAGGTCTTCCGTCGTGATCAGATTGGCCGAATGGGCCATGTCGCTCTCCCGGGTTTTGGGGAGAGCGGAGACTAGCGCGGTTCTGACGAACCGTGCCTCAAGTTAAATCGTCTTGGACGGCAGCGGCGGAACGCTGACCGGGCCGGAGGACGGGTTGGCCGCGGCGGCCGGCGGCGGCGACTGCAGCTGGCCCATCTCAGGCGACTTCGGGGCGGCCGGCGTGGTGGTGGTCTTCTTGGTCTTCTTCGACGGCGCCTTCGCGACCTGGACTTTCTTCAGGCAGGCGCTGCGCTGCGAGCTGCTCTTGATCTTGTTGCAGGACGCCGTGGTGGCAGTCTTGGGCTTGGCGGTGGTCGACGGGGTCGGCGAAGGCGCGGCCTCATCCTGCGCGAAGGACGGGGCGGCAAAGGCGACCGCAGCCAGGGCGGCCATGCTGGCGATCAAAAGACGCATGAGTTTCTCCCGGGCCGCTTGCGAATGAGGGGACGAATGCGGCCTCGCTATATTCTTAAAATGCTATGTGATTTATGGCATTTATGTCAAATTCTTAATAGTTTAGAGCATCTGCAATCGGAAAGCCCGTGCAGGCCATTCTC
>JAGNNA010000061.1 GCA_017990895.1 Reyranella sp. | reverse complement strand
GTGAGGATGCGGCGGGAAGCCCGACTGCGGCGCGATGCGGTCGTTGTTCCAGACGCGCAGCGCTCCCCAGTGGACACGGTCCTGGTTGCGGTAGTCGGCGAAGCTGAAATGGAAGTTCGCCTTGAGCCAGCCGTGGTCCGACTTGCCCAATCTATCGAAGGGTCTGAGCTCGATCATGGTGTTCTCCTTGCTGCTCCCAAAAATGGCGCAACAAGGAAGGGGATCAAGTTTCTGCTTGGTAACGGGCTGTAGGGCTGAGCGAAGCTCAGCCCCAGGAGCGGCAGGACATTGCCTGGGCAATGTCCGGGAGCGTCGAAGGAAGAACGACCAGCGATGCTCAGCCCCGCGGTCGACGAATCGGGTCAGAGCCATCCCACGTCCGCGCACGCTCCCGGACGTACTCGAAGAACCGGCCCTTGTTGCCGCTGATGTCGGAGATCTCCACGACGGTGCCGGCATGGGGATCGGCCGGCGCGCCGGTATCGAAGTAGGCGAAGCGGCCCTTCTCGCCGCCGATCTGGCCTTCGTGGCCGAGCTTGTATCCGAGGCCGAGCGCACGGTCGTAGAGCGACTGGTAGTCGGTCGACCAGAAGGCCACGTGCTGCAGGCCCTCGCGGCCCGAGTCGAGGAATTCCTTGTACATCGACGGCGCGTCGTTGCGCTGCTGGATCAGCTCGATCTGCAGGTCGCCGGAATTGGCCAGCGCGATGCTCAGCTCGAGGGCGGAGTCCTGGCCGCGATGGCGGAACCAGTCGGTCTGCACGCGGTCGATGTAGAACCACGGCCCGACCTGCAGCACGTCGATCCAATGCTTCACCGCCGCCTCGATGTCGCGCACGACATAGCCGTTCTGGCGGACCGGTCCGAACAGGCGACTCATTTGCCGGCCTCCCCCAGCGCGCGTGTCGTACCGCCGAAGCGGAAGCCGCGATAGCCGTCCTCGACGATCGCCTTGCAGGTCGTGCGGTAGCCTTCGCCGATATAGGGCATGAAGACTCGCGGCTTGCCGGGAATGTTGACGCCCAGATACCAGGAGTTGGCCTTGGGGAAGAGCGTTCGGTTGGCGACTTCGGCGACGTGCCGGCCCCAGGAGACCTGCGCTTCGCCCTCCGGCTCGATCGTCGCGAGACCGTGACGGCGCATGTGAGTCAGGCACTCGGCGATCCACTCGACGTGATACTCGCAGTTGGTGATCACGTTGCCGATGACCGAAGGGCTGCCCGGGCCGGTGATGGTGAACAGGTTGGGGAAGCCCGCCACGGTCAGGCCGAGATAGGTTTGCGGTCCTTCGGACCAGGCGTCCTTGAGCGTGGCGCCGTCGCGGCCATGGATATCGACGGCCAGCAGGGCGCCGGTCACGGCGTCGAAGCCGGTGGCGAAGACCAGCGCATCGAGCTCGAAGTGCCGCGTCGCCGTGTCGACGGCATGGGCCGTGATCTTCTCGATCGGCTCCTCGCGCAGGTTCACGAGTTCGACGTTGGATCGGTTGTAGGTGTCGAAATAGTCGGTATCGACGCATAGCCGCTTCACGCCGAACGGATAGCCCGAGGGCGACAGGGTCTCGGCGATCTTCGGATCCTTCACCGTCTCGCGGATCTTCTGGCGCACGAAGTCGGCGCAGACCTCGTTGACGTCGGGATGGACCAGGATGTTGGGGAAGGCCTTCAGGAAGCCGCCGCTGCCGCCCTCCTGCCAGAGCCGTTCGTAACGCGCCCACTGTACGTCGCGCGGCGGCACCTCTGCGGTGAAGGCCGTCGGCGGGACGCGGCCGAAGTCGGATTGCTCGAGGCTCGCGAGGTAGGCGTCCAGCCCGTCGTCGAAGCTCCTGTGGTCCTCGTCGGTCAGGGGCCGGTTGCGCGCCGGCACCGAGAAGTTGGGTGTGCGCTGGAAGACGATGAGTTGCCGGGCCGTCTGGGCGATCATCGGGATCGCCTGCACGCCCGAGGAGCCGGTCCCGATGATGCCGACCCTCTTGCCCACGAAGTCGACCGGCTCCTGCGGCCAGCGCGCGGTGTGATAGATGGCGCCCTTGAAGTCGGCGACGCCCGGAATGTCGGGCGTGTTCGGCACCGAGAGGCCGCCGGTTGCCATGATGACGAAGCGGGCGAGGAGGCGATCGCCGCGATCGGTCTCGACGATCCAGCGACTAGACGTTTCGTCGAAGCTCGCGCGTGCGACCCGTGTGTCGAACTGGATCAGCCTGCGCAGGTCGAGCCGGTCGGCGGCGAACCGGGCGTAGGCGAGAATCTCCTCCTGGCCGGCATACCGGTTGGTCCAGCGCCATTCGCGGCGCAGCTCGGGCGACCAGCTGTAGGAATAGAACAGGCTCGGCACGTCGCAGCGCGCGCCGGGATAGCGGTTCCAGTACCAAGTGCCGCCGACGTCCGGCGCCGCTTCGATCCCCCGCACCGACAAGCCGATCTCGCGCATTTTGTGAAGCGCATAGAGTCCGCCGAAGCCGGCGCCCACCACGACGACATCGCAGGCGACATCGGCTTCACTCGGACTCGCGCGTTCCAGGACGGCACTCATGCTCGGCAAACTCTAGACTTGGAAACGTTTCCAATTTAGCCTTGCAAGTGTGGCTGACGATGTCAATTATGAGCCCTCGTATGGCAGAAATCGTTTCCAAAACCACCATTCGAGACGTGGCCCGGACGGCCGGCGTGTCGGTCGGGTCGGTGTCGCGGGCGCTGAACGGCGGCAAGAACGTCAGTGCCCGGGTGGCGCGCGACGTCGCTGCCGCGGCGGAGAAGCTCGGCTACCAGCCTGACTTCCAGGCGCGCAGCCTGCGGACGCGCACGACCGGGATGGTCGGATGCCTGGTCTCCGATGTCGCCAATCCGCTCTATGCCAGCATCGTGCAGGCGGCGGAGGCCCGGCTGCGCGAGGCCGGCCTGCTGATGGTCGTTGCCAACACCGCGAACGATCCCGCGCGCGAGCGGGCGATGGTCGCGGCGTTCCGCAGCCGGCGTCTCGACGGCATGCTGGTCGCGCCGGGCAGCGACGAGAACGACCGCGCCTGGCGCGACTTGGCGACCGGCGGCGCGCCGGTCGTGATCCTCGACCGCGACGTCCCGCACGAAGAGCACTCGCCGTGGCCGGCGGTTCTGGTCGACCATCGCGAGGGTGCGCGGACCGCGACGCGCTATCTGATCGGACTCGGTCATCGCCGCATCGCGCTGCTGACCCCGGGCGCGCGCATGCGGCCGGGCCGCGAGCGCATCGCGGGCTTCAAGTCGGCATTCGCCGAGGCCGACATCGATCCTGCGGGCGCGCTGGTCTGCCTCCAGGAATCGTCCATGGATTTCGCACAGGGTGATGCGCTCGAGCTGTTGCGCCGCGCCCGGCGCCCCACCGCGATCATCGCCCTCGGCACTCGCATCCTCGCCGGCGCGCTGCGTGCCGCGCGTGACCTCGGGCTTTCCGTGCCGCGCGACCTCTCGGTGATTGCCGTCGGCGACACCGATCTCGCCGCCGTGCATACGCCGGCGATCACCGCGTTGCGCTGGAGCCTGGAGGATGTCGGCCGGGCGGCGGCCGAGCTGCTGCTGCAGCGGCTGCGAGGCACGGGCGAGGGGCAGTCGCGCGCGCTGCTGCCAGTCGATCTCGTGCTGCGCGAATCCTGTGCGCCGCCGACGGCGACGTAATCAAGAATCACACGGAGGAAAGTATGAAGATGTTCCGGAGGGCATTCGCCCTGGCTCTGGCACTGTGCGTGACGGCGCCGGCATTCGCGCAGACAGGCGACGCCAAATGGCCGAGCAAGCCGATCCGCCTGATCGTGCCGTTCGCGGCGGGCGGCGGCACCGACCTGGTGGCGCGCGCGCTGGCCGAGAAGCTCGGCACCGCGCTCGGCCAGACCGTGATCGTCGACAACAAGCCGGGCGCTTCGGGCGTCATCGCAATGGAAGCCGCCCAGAAGGCGCCGCCCGACGGCTACACGCTGGTCCTCGGATCGGCCAGCACCGTCGTCGTCAATCCGGCCGTGATGCCGGACCTCCCCTATGATCCGGTGAAGGATTTCGAGCATCTGGCCGACATCGGCTCGGCCACGGTCGTGATGGTGGCCAGCCCGGACTATCCAGTGAAAGACCTGCGCGATGTGATCGCGCTCGCCAAGGCCAAGCCCGGCGAAGTGAACTACGGAACCTGGGGCAACGGCTCCACGGGGCATCTCTGCGCCGAGATCATCCGCGCCGGCACCGGCATCAACATGACCCACGTGCCCTACAAGGGCGCCGCGCCGGTCCTGAACGACGTGGCGGCGGGCCACATCAAGCTCGGCTTCTCCGACGTTCAGTCGGCGGTGCCGATGGTCAAGTCGGGCAAGGTCAAGGTCGTGGTCTCGTGCACGCGCCGCTCGATCAACTTCCCCGACGTGCCGGGCTTCGTCGAGCAGGGCGTCGATTTCGACTTCGTCTGGCGCTACGACCTGATGGCGCCGGTCAACACCCCCAAGCCGATCGTCGAGCGTCTGCATGCCGAGCTGATGAAGATCCTGGCGATGCCCGATATCAAGGCGCGCTGGGCGGAGTTCGGCATGACCGCCTCGACCATCAGCCCTGACGATCTCAAGGCCCAGACGGCCAAGGACATCGCGACCCTGCGCAAGATCGCGCAGCAGGCCAACGTCAAGCCATGAGCGCGACTGCCGTCGTGACCGGCGCGGCCGGCGGCCTCGGTCGCGCCATCGCGCATCGTTTTGCGCGCGAGGGCATCCGGGTCGCGCTGTGGGACGTCGATCTCGCCGGCGCCCAGCGCGTCGGCGGGCAGATCGGCGAAGGCACGCATGCCTTCGCCGTCGACGTTACCGACACCGGGTCGGTTCGCGCCGCCTGGTCGGCAACAAAGGAAGCACTCGGCACGCCGTCGATCCTGGTGAACAGCGCCGGCATCCTCGGCCCCTCGGCCGGCATCGCCTCGTATCCCGAGGAACAGTGGCACCGCGTGCTCGACATCAACCTCAACGGGACGTTCCGCTGCTGTCAGGCGGCCGTGCCCGACATGGTGGCGAGCGGCTATGGACGCATCGTCAACATCGCCTCGATCGCGGGCAAGGACGGCAACCCGAACGTCGCGGCCTATGTCGCGTCGAAGGCGGGCGTGATCGCGCTAACCAAGTCGATGGGCAAGGAACTCGCGACCTCGGGCGTGCTGGTGAACGCGATAACGCCCTCGGCCTCGGAGACCGCGATCTTCGGCCCGCTCACCGACGAGCGGCGTTCGAAACTGCTGGCCAACGTGCCAATGGCCCGCATGGTTCGTCCTGAAGAGGTCGCCGAACTCGCTTATTGGCTGTCGTCGCCCGCCTGCTCCTTCTCGACCGGTGCGGTCTTCGACATTTCGGGCGGCCGGGCAACTTATTGATTTGTGGGCTGAGCTTCGTTCAGCCTACCGCCCTTCACGCCACCAGGCACTGGCGATGGCCATCAGGAAGGCCAGCGCCACGAGGAGGCCGGGCAGCAGCGGCAGCTGGTTGATGCCGGCGACGGTGTAGCCTTCGTTGCGGCGCAGGCCGATCCAGTCCGAACCGCCGGCGGCGCGGCCGGGGCGGACGGTGCGGATGTCGGGGTCGGACTGGTCCGCGAGCCACATCAGGCCGCCGCCCGTACCCTCGACAAGCGGCTTCAGCTTCGCGTCGGTCGCGCGCACGTCGGAGAATTCCAGAGGGTCGGGGCTGCCGACGGCGGCGACGGCGCGCAGAGTGCCGTCGTCGAAGCGGTAGAGGCCGGGCTTGTCGACATCGACCACGGCAACGCCGAGGCCCGGCGCGGTCTGGCGCAGGTCGAGCGTGCGTGTGGCGCCGCCCGGCGAAGTCATTGTGACCTGCGGGAAGGTGGTGGCGAGCGTGCGGCGCGAGATCTCGATGCGGCCGCCGGTCGCGGTGGCGCGCAGTGCCTCCTCCTCGAGATCGGGCTCCTTCATCAGCCAATGGGCGACGCGGCGCACCAGCTCGGGCTGTGGGCCGCCGCCATCGATGCCGCGATTCCACAGCCACAGGTGATCGGACAGGAGCTGCGCCACGCGGCCCTCGCCCACCCGGTCGAGGATCACCAGCGGCTTCTCCTCGGCGCCGGCCAGCACCGCATTGCCGCGCTCCGTGCGCGAGGTGACCAGACGGAACCAGCGGCCCCACTCCGGCTCCTTGTTGGGATCGCCGGCCTGCGGCAGGTTCGCCGTCACCGGATGGCGCCGGCCGATCTCGGTGACCTTGGGCTTGAAGCCGGTCTCGACCACGTCGCCGGTCGGGGCACCGGGCAGGATGGCGCCGAGCGGCGTGCGATAGAGCGAGCGCTGCGTGGCGAACACCGGGCCGACCGAGACCAGCAGCGCACCGCCGCCCTTCACGTATTCGGTGATGTTGCGGAAATAGTCGCGCGTGATCAGGTTCCCCGACTCGTAGCGGTCGAAGATGATCAGGTCGAACTCCTTCAGCTTCTGCTCGAACAGCTCGCGCATCGGGAAGACGATCAGCGACAGTTCGCGCACCGGCGTGAAGTCGTCCTTCTGCGGCGTGCGCAGGATGGTGAAGTGCACCAGATCGACCGCGGGGTCGCTCTTCAGCAGGTTCCGCCACGCCCGCTCGCCCTGGTAGGGCTCGCCCGAGACCAGCAGCACGCGCAGCCGGTCGCGCACGCCGTTGATGGTGAAGAGCGCGCGGTTGTTGTCGAGGGTGAGTTCGCTCGGGCCCGCGCCCACTTCCAGCTCGACGACGTTGGCGCCAGGATTGCCGACGGTGATCGGCATCTCGACCGAGCGGCCGACCGGCACGTCGATGCGCTTCACGACCTCGCCGCCGACCGACAAGGTGACCGGCGCGGTGCCGCCCGCGGGATCGTCGATCCGGAACTTGGTCGTCACCTCGCGGCCGACCACGCCGTAGCGCGGTGACTGCTCGAGCACGATCAGCCGGTCGCGCTCGTTCTTCTTGCCGGCGATCAGCGCATGCACGGGCGCGCCACCCAGCTCCGGCGGCACACCGGCTGGCACGTCATGGACCTGGCCGTCGCTCAGCAGCACCACGCCCGCGAGGCGCTCCTGCGGGATCTCGATCAGCGCCGAGCGCATCGTGTCGATCAGGCGTGTGCCGCCCGGCCGCTCGCTGCCGAGCTGGATCTGCGACGGCGGCAGCACGACCTCGCGCACTTCGAGGCCTTCCTGCTGGCCGAGCTTGCGCTTCAGCGACTCGCGCGCGGCCTGGACCTGCTGGCGCCGTTCGCCGATCGCCATCGAATCGCTGTCGTCGACGACGACCAGCGCCACGTCGGCGATGGGCTTGCGCTGCTCCTCGATCAGGGACGGGTTGGCCAGCGCCGCCAGCACGACCACCAGCGAACCCAGTCGCCAGATCGTGCCGCGCGCGCCGGCGCGCAGGCCGAGCAGGACCAGCACGAGGCCGATCGCGCCGAGTACCGCCAGCACCGTCCACGGCAGCAGCGGATCGAAGGCGACCGAGACGGCCGATGTCATGTTCATCGCCTCAACCTCTGCATGATGTCCTGCAGGTGAACCTGGTCGTCCTTGTAGTTGCCGGTCAGCGCATGCATCACGAGATTCACGCCGAAGCGGTAGGACATCTCGCGCTGCGTCTCGCCGCCTGGCGTCACCGGCAGCAGGCCGCGGCCGCGCTGGTCGGCGGCCCAGGCCCCGGCATAGTCGTTGGAGCCGATCAGGATCGTCGTCACGCCGTCATTGACGCGGCCGCCGCCCGATTCGATCCAGAGCTTTCCGCCCGTCCAGCGGCCCGGCATGTCGGATAGGAGATAGAAGGCCTTGCTCAGCACGTGGTTCGGCGGCATGGCGACCAGCGGCGGCGTCTCGACGCCGGCGAGAAGGCGCTTGAGGTCGGGATTGCCACCGGCCGGACGGTCGAAACTCATCTGCTGGTCGCGCGTGTCGATGAAGATGATGCCGCCGGTGCGCAGGTAGCGGTCGAGCGCGGCCTGGGCGCGCGGCGACAGAGCCGGCTGGGTCGACGTCACGGGCCAGTAGATCAGCGGATAAAGGCGCGGCTCGTCGCGCTCGAGATCGAGGCCGACCGGATCGGCCGGCTCGACCGAGGTGCGGCTGCGCAGGATCTCGCTGAGTCCCTCGAGGCCCGCTTTGCTGATGTCGTCGACTTCCTTGTCGCCGGTGACGATGTAGGCCAGCCGAATGTCGAGCGAACCCTTGAGCGCCTGCTCGTCGGTGAGCGGCGGCGGCCCGGGCTTGGCCGCCGGATCCGTCGCGACGGCGCCGGGGCGCTGGGGTTGTGCCGGCTGCTGCGCCCCGGCGTCGGGCGATCCCGTGACCACGAGTGCCGCGAGCAGCACGGCAGCGGGGGCGGCGCGTCCGAAGCGCACGGCCTTCGGCAGCAGGCCGCGCAGCCACAGCGAGATCAGCAGGTCGGCGAGCAGCAGCACGAGGGCGGCCAGCAGGAACCACTTCGACAGGTCGGTCTCGCCGGCCTCGGAGAGCCGGTCGGTCGCCACGCCGCTCGGCAGGACCAGGGGCTTGGGCGCCGCGATTCGGCCGCCGATGTTGAAGGCCACCTGGGCGTTCTCGTCGCCATAGAGGCCCGGCGGAGAGGAGGGCTTGGGCTGGAACGTCTCGGCGGCATCGGCCGGCAGCATCTGGATGCCGGCGGGCGGCGCGCCGAGGCGGCCGAAGCCGTCGAGCGTCCGCCACGGCTTCAGCGCCTTGTTGACGCCGTCGCCCGCGACGCCGCGCGAGAGCGTGACCAGCTGCTGCAGCATGTTCACGAACAGGCCCGACAGGGACAGGTTGCTCCAGCCGGTGTTGGCGGTGGTGTGGATCAGCACGAGATAGCCCTGGCCGCGCTTCTGGGCTGTGACGAGAGGCGTGCCGTCGGCCAGGCGCGCCCAGGTCTTGTCGGCGAGGTCGGGCGTCGGTTCCGCCAGCACCTGCTGGGAGATACGGACGTCCTTCGGAACCGGGATGCCGAGGAACGGGCTGTTGGGCGGAAACTCGGCCAGCGCGCTGGGCTCGCCCCAGCTCATGATGCCGCCCAGGGCGCGGTCGCCCAGGCGCAGCGGGGTCGGCACGAGATTGTCGGCGCCGGCCGCCAGGTTGGGGCCGGCGAAGCGGACGGCGATGCCGCCGCGCTCGATCCACTTGGCGATCTCCTCGCGATCGTTGGCCGATGGCGCCGCGCCGTCCGGGATCAGCAGCACGGCGGTGTTGCGCGTCAGTACCGATTCGCGATCGCCGATGCTCAGGCTCACATAGGGGTCGAGCGCGCGCTCGAGGAAGTAGATCTCCTGCAGCAGCGGCTGGTTGCCCGCCGTGGCGCGCTCGCCCAGGATCGCCACGGGGCGGCGGCGGTGGCGCTCGTCGAGCAGGATCGCGCTGCCGGCGCCGCCCTGGGCCTCGATGTCGAGGCGGGCCATGCGGTTGCGCAGCTCGGCCGGGATGGAGAGCACGCCTTCGCCCTGGGTCGCGGTGGCTGCGAAGTCGAGATCGATGCGGGCCACTACCCGGCCCTGCTCGTCGGAGGCGTGGACGGCGGCCTTGCGCGGACCGTCGGCTGCGGCGCGCAGCGCACGCACCTTGAGGTCGCGACCTTCGGCGGCCGGCGGCAGAAGCAGCAATGGCGTCGTCGCCTGATCGGGCAGCAACACCTGCAAGCCGTCGAAGCGGCGCAGGCGCTCGGCGAGACGCGTGGCGCCCTCGTCCTCGAGGCCGTCGCTCAGCCACACGGCATAGGCGCCGGGATCGATCTGCATCTGGTCGATGGCGGTCGCTGCCGCCGCTCGGTCGGTCAGCCAGGGCTTGGGCCGGAACGCGCGCAGCAGCGTGCGCGCCTCGTCGGGACGCATCGCGCCGCGACGGGTTGCCGGCGCATCGAGCGGCGCCGGCGCGGTGCCGACCAGGACGACCGGGCGATTGGCGCGTTCGGCGCGCTGGATCAGCCGCTCGGCATGGGCGGTGCGCGTGGCCCAGCCCGGGGCGCTCGACCAGCCGTCGTCGATCACCAGCAGGAGCGGACCGCGGCCCGGCAGCTCGGCCTGCGGGTTCAGCAGCGGACGCGCGACCGCCAGGATCAGCGCCGCAGCCAGCAGGAGCCGCAGCAGCAGCAGCCACCACGGCATCTTCATCGGAGTTTGCTCGGGCGGCTCCAGCCCGACCAGCAGCCGGATCGCCGGGAAGCGCACAAGCTTGGGCAGCGGCGGGATCAGCCGCAGCAGGAAATAAATCGCCGGCAGGGCCACCAGCAGGGCCAGCATGCCGGGGGCAACGAAGGCGAAGGCGCCGAGACTCAGCATGCGGTCAGGCCAGGTTCAGCCGGCCCATGTCGGCCATGGCGAGGTAAAGCGACAGGAGGACGGTCTGGGGCGACCGGTCGGTACGATGGAGATGCACGGTCCAGTTGGCAGGCCGCGCGAGACGCTGCAGCCCTTCCTTCTGGGCCGCGAGACGGGCGCCATAGGCCGACCGGACGGCTTCGACCCGGCGGATCGTGTGCTGGCCCTCGGCTTCGAGGCCCTCGAACTTCACATGGCCGTCAAATGGCAGCTCTTCCTCGGCGGGATCGAGGATCTGCACGAGATGGCCGCGCACGCCGACGCTGGCGTAGTAGCGGACGATCTCCTCGATCTTCTCCAGCGGATCGAGCCAGTCGGACACGAGCACGATCGTGCCGTGCGCGGGCAGCGGCACCATCGGCGGCAGACTGGCAGGCGTGCGGTTCGTGTCGCGGCTTTCGTCCAGCAGGGTCTCGGCCACGCGCCGCACGGCGACCCGGCCGGACGCGGGGCGCATGCCGCCGCCCAGGACGGCGACCCGTTCGCCGGCATCGGCCAGCAGGCTGGCCACCGCGATCGTGATCAGCTCGCCGCGCAGCGCCTTGGTGTCGAGGTTCTTCAGCGAGGCGTATTGCATCGAGGGCGAGGCATCGCGCCAAAGCCAGATGCTGGCGGCGGCCTCCCATTCGGTCTCGCGCACGAAGAGATTGCGGCTGCGCGCGCTCTGGCGCCAGTCGATCTGGCTCGCACTGTCGCCATCGCGATAGGGCCGGTACTGCCAGAAGGCATCGCCCTGGCCGACGCGACGACGGCCGTGCACGCCCTGGATGACGGTCGCGGCAACGCGATCGGCAGCCACCATCAGGGCGGGCAGCGTGCCGGCGAGTTCGAGCGATCGATGAAGGGTTGAAGGCGCAGCCATGAATTCCCGAAGTGCAATGCCCAGGCCAGACGATCACCCGAGGCGGGCGCACATCTGGGCGATGACGGACTCGACGGTTACGCCTTCGGCGCGGGCGGAGAAGTTGACGGCCATGCGGTGGCGCAGGATCGGGCCGGCGAGCGCCACGACGTCGTCGACCGACGGCGCGAGCCGGCCCTGGATGATCGCACGGGCGCGGCAGGCCAGCATGAAGGCCTGGCTGGCACGCGGGCCGGGGCCCCAGGCGACGCGCTGGCGCACGACGTCGAGGTCGGTGTGCTCGGGTCGGCCGGCACGCACCAGCTTCAGGATGGCGTCGACGACGCTCTCGCCGATCGGCAGGCGGCGCACCAGCGCCTGGGCGGCCATCAGGTCGCCGGGCGAGAGCGCCTGCGTGGCGACGGCCTGCTCGGCCCCGGTCGTGCCGATCATGATCTGTCGCTCGGCCTCCTCGTCGGGATAGCCGACATCGACCTGCAGCAGGAAGCGGTCGAGCTGCGCCTCGGGAAGCGGATAGGTGCCTTCCTGTTCGAGCGGGTTCTGAGTCGCCAGCACATGGAAGGGCGTCGGCAGGTCGTAGCGCTTGCCGGCCACCGTCACGTGCTTCTCCTGCATCGACTGCAGCAGCGCCGACTGGGTGCGCGGGCTCGCGCGGTTGATTTCGTCGGCCATCAGCAGCTGGGCGAAGACCGGCCCCTGCAGGAAGCGGAAGGAGCGGCGGCCGCCTTCGCCTTCCTCGAGGATCTCCGATCCCAGGATGTCGGCCGGCATCAGGTCGGGCGTGAACTGGATTCGCTTGGATTCCATGCCGAGCACGACGCCCAGCGTGTCGACCAGCTTGGTCTTGGCGAGGCCCGGAACACCGATCAGCAGAAGATGGCCGCCCGACAGGAGAGCAACCAGTGTTTGATCGATCACGTCCTGCTGGCCATATATGACCTTGCCGATGGAGGTACGGGCGGCGCGAAGCTGCCCGCCCAGCCTTTCGATGTCGGCAAGGGCGGCCTGCGCGTCGGCGTCGGTTGCAGTCGATGTATCGGGGGCCACCAGGGCGCTCCTGTCGTCGAGGGAATATGTTTGAGGGAAGCTCAGAATTGAGGCCGGAACAAGGGCATGACGGTTGACGAAATTGTGCGGAGAGTGGCCGAGCGCAGCAGGCGATTGGCATCCGGATTGCCCGTGGCAACGCCACCGATCGGCAGCGACTTCTCCCTGAACGCTGCCGGCGCCATGCCCGAAGTATGGCGTCCGGCATCCGTGCTCGTGCCGTTGATCCGGCGAGACGCGGGCACCACGGTCCTGCTGACCCAGCGCACCGAGGACATGCCGAGCCATGCCGGTCAGATCGCCTTTCCCGGCGGCCGCCGCCAGGCCGAGGACATCGACGCGACAGCGACGGCGCTGCGAGAGACCGAGGAAGAGGTCGGCCTGACCCGCGACTTCATCGACGTAGTGGGATCGCTTGACCTGTACAGGACGGGAACGGGCTATCAGATTACGCCGATCGTGGGCATCGTCACACCGGGATTCACGATGCGTGCAGATCCGCGCGAGGTCGCCGACGTGTTCGAGGTGCCGCTCGATCATTTCCTCGACGAGCGCAATCACCGCATCGACAGCCGGGTCTGGCAGGGGCGCGAGCGGCGCTACTACGCCATGCCTTATGGCGAACGCTACATCTGGGGCGCCACGGCGGGTATGCTGAAGAACCTCCATTTCATCCTGACCGCCGGCGACTGACGCAGGCCGGGAGCTTTCATGCGCGTCGTCCTTCTCATCCTCGTGCTCGTGCTGGCGCCGTTCTGCGCCTTCTTCCTCTGGGCGTGGGCAGTGAAGATCAAGCAGGAGCGCAAGATCGCCGGCACGCTGCCATCCTGGCAGGACATGCCGATGACATGGCTCGGCATCGCCGGCTTCGCCTGTGCGATCGCGGGCTTCCTCGTCATGTTCTTTACCCAGGATCAGGGCTACGGCGGACTCTTCGCGTCATGAAGCCCGTCGGTCGCCTGGAAGTGCCGCCATGGTCGAATGACGCGGCGGTGACTGCGCTGTTCGATGCGCTCGGCCGTGCGGGCATTTCGGCGCGCTTCGTCGGCGGCTGGGTGCGCGATACGGTGCTCGGCACGCCGCCGATCAGCAAGGATGCGGACCTCGCCGTCGACAAGTCGCCCGAGACGGTCTTGCTCGCTCTCAAGGCGGCCCGGATCAAGGTGGTGCCGACGGGGCTGAAGCACGGCACGGTGACGGCGGTCATCCATGGGCGACCCCTGGAGCTCACGACGTTGCGCCGCGACGTCGAGACCGACGGTCGGCACGCGGTCGTGGCCTTCACCGACGACTGGCTGGAGGATGCGAGCCGTCGCGACTTCACCTTCAACGCGCTCTATGCCGATCTCGACGGCACGCTCTACGATCCGTTCGACGGCCGCACCGATCTCGCAGAAGCGCGCGTGCGCTTCATCGGCGATCCCGACCAGCGCATCGCCGAGGACCGGCTGCGCATCCTGCGCTTCTTCCGCTTCCATGCCTGGTACGGGCGGCCGCCCTTCGATGCGGCGGGCTTCGAGGCCTGTCGCCGCAATGCCGGCAGCCTGCGCGGCCTGTCGGGCGAGAGGGTACGCAAGGAACTGCTCCGGTTGCTCGAAGCGCCGGCGCCGGCCGACACGATCGCCGCGATGCGCGAAGCCGCCATCCTGGATCACTGGCTGCCCGAATGTGACGGCACGGCGCGGCTGCGGGCGCTGATCGCGCGCGAAGACAGACCGGATCCGATACGGCGCCTGGCATCGATCCTCTCGGCCGATGCGGACGCCACGGCGATCGGCAAGCGGTTGAAGCTCTCGACCCAGGAATCGCTGCGGCTCGAGGTCATGCTGGCGGCGGATCCGGTCATCGACGTGGCCGGCGGCGCGAAAGCGTGGCGTGAACAGATCTATGCGCTGGGCGGCAATCTCTATGCCGACCGTCTTCTGCTGGCGGCCGATATGCCGGGCGACTGGCGGGCGGCGCTCGCGCTGGCGCGCACCTGGCAGCCGCTCGAACTGCCGGTGAGTGGCGGCGATGCGCTGAAGCTCGGTCTGAAGCCCGGGCCGAAGGTTGGCGCGCTGATCGAAGCGGTCGAACGCTGGTGGATCGACGGCGACTTCGCGGCGGACCGGGCGGCCTGCCTCGCCGAGCTCGAGAAGCGGGTGCGCGAGTCGTGATCCGGCCGGGACTGGTCTTCGCGCTGTGGTGCGCGATCGCGGCCGTCGTCGTGATGAACGACCTGGTGGGCGACACGTGGATCGCGGCCAACCTCTCGGTGCGCGCGGTCGAATGGTACAAGGCGCTGGTGCCGATTCCCTACGTCGTGATGGTGGCGATCATCCATGCGCGGCGCACCACGGGCGGGCAGTGGTTCCAGGCGGCATTGCTGGCGGCGCTGCTGTGGCCGACCTCGACGATGCTGGCGAGCTTCACCTATGCCCGCGTAGCCTACGAGGAAGGGGCCGAAGCCTTCTTCGATCGTCTTAGTTTCTGGTGGGGCGCCCCCTATCCGCTGCTGGTGCTCGTGCTGTTCGCGGCGCCGCTTCTGGCGGGCTGGGCGCTGAACCGGAATCGATGAGCCCGGCTTCGACGGGCCCGGCATGAGCATCGTCTCGCGGCTCTGCATCTCGGGTTACCGCTCGCTGCGCGACGTCAGGCTCGAAATCGAACCGCTCACGGTCGTCACCGGCGCCAACGGCAGCGGTAAGTCGAGTCTCTACCGCGCCCTGCGGCTGCTGGCCGACGTCGCCCAGGGACGGATCATCCAGTCGCTGGCCATCGAAGGCGGAATCTCCTCCGTGCTGTGGGCCGGTCCCGAGCAGTTCTCGCGCGGCATGAAGCGCGGCGAGCAGGCGGTGCAGGGCACGGTGCGCAAGTCCACCGTCAGCCTGAAGCTGGGCTTCTCTTCTGAGTCCTACGGCTATGCGATCGATCTCGGCCTGCCGATACCGGGCGGGATGTTCGGCCGCGATCCGGTGATCAAGACCGAGTCGCTGTGGACGGGGCTCGTCCTGCAGCGCGCCAACGCCTTTGCCGAGCGGCACGGCCCGTCGGTGACCTTGCGCGACCGCAACGGACAGCGCCGGCAGGCCCACACACACCTGCAGGCCTTCGACAGCATGCTCACCCATTGCGCCAATCCGGAAGATGGTGCCGAGCTCCTGTCGTTGCGCGAGCAGCTCCGCGACTGGCGCTTCTACGATCATTTCCGCACCGACAGCGAGGCGCCGGCCCGTCGCCGCCAGGTCGGCACGCGCACCCCCGTGCTCGCCGGCGACGGCGCCGATCTCGCCGCCGCCATCGCGACCATCCAGGAGATCGGCATCGAGGGGCAGCTGGAGGCCGCCATCGCCGACGCATTTCCCGGCGGGTCGGTCGATGTCGCGGTGAGCGACGGCTACTTCGAGGTCGAGATGCTGCAGCACGGGCTGCTGCGGCCGCTGAAGGCCACGGAGCTGTCGGACGGAACGTTGCGCTATCTGCTGCTGGTGGCCGCGCTGCTGTCGCCGCGGCCGCCGTCGCTGATGATCCTGAACGAACCTGAGACCAGCCTGCATCCCGACCTGCTGGCCCCGCTCGCGCGTCTGATCGCCGATGCGGCCAAGCGATCACAGATCATCGTCGTGTCCCATGCCGAGCGTCTCGTCACGGCGCTGACGGAGGCCGGCGGACGCCGCATCACCCTGGCCAAGCAACTGGGAGAGACGGTCGCCGAAGGAGAAGAGCGCCCGATGTGGAATTGGCCCGCGCGTTAGATTACGGCCACTGCGCCTCAGGCGGCAGGGACATCAGGATCGCCTCGACGTTGCCGCCGGTCATCAGGCCGAACCGCGTGCCGCGGTCGTGCAGCAGGTTGAACTCGACGTAGCGGCCGCGGCGCACGAGCTGGTGCGCGCGCTCGGCGTCGGTCCACGTCTCGTTCATGTGGCGACGCACCAGCTTCGGATAGACGTCGAGGAAGGTCTCGCCGACCGCGCGCGTGAAGGCGAAGTCGCGCGCATGGTCGCCGCTGTCGAGATAGTCGTAGAAGATTCCGCCGATACCGCGCGGCTCGCCGCGATGGGGAAGGAAGAAGTACTCGTCGCACCATTCCTTGAAGTTCGAATGGTAGGCCGGATCGTGCGCGTCGCAGGTCGCGCGGAAGGCGGCGTGGAAGTCGCGCGTGTCCGGCTCGTGCGGCACCATGGGCGTCAGGTCGGCGCCGCCGCCGAACCAGCTGCGCGTCGTCACGATGTAGCGCGTGTTCATGTGCACCGCGGGGACCCGGGGCGACTGCATGTGCGCGACCAGCGAAATGCCGGCGGCGAAGAAGCGCGGGTCCTGCGCGGCGCCGGGAATCTGGCTGCGGAACTCGGGGCTGAACTCGCCGAACACGGTCGAGATGTTGACGCCGACCTTCTCGAACACGCGGCCGCGCATCAGCGACATCGTCCCGCCGCCGCGATCCTCGCCGTTCGGACCCTTCTCGCGCTCCCAGCTCTTGCGCTCGAAGCGGCCGGGCGTCTTGTCGCGATGCGTGCCCTGCAGGTCGTCTTCGATGCGTTCGAACTCGGCGCAGATGCGGTCGCGCAGGGTGGCGAACCAGGTCGCGGCCTCTTCCTTCTGTCGGGCAAGGGTCGCCTCGTCGGGCAGGGGCGAGGGGCCGTTGGGGCCGGTGGCGGTGCGGTTGGGCTTGGCGGTCATGCGAGCTTTTCGAACCCCGAGGTCTGGCGAAGGGCCTCACTCAATACCATCGCGGCGGCCACGGCGACATTGAGCGACCGCGCGCCGGGCTGCAGCGGGATGCGCACCCGGAGATCGGCCCTTTCATGGACCTCGGGTGGAACACCGGCACTTTCCCGCCCCATCAGCAGGATGTCGTCGGGCCGGAAGACCGCGTCGGGCAGCCGCCGGGCGCCGGCCGTGGTCAGCAGGACCAGACGCCCGGGCGGCCGATCCCGGCAGAAGGCGGCCCAGGACGCGTGCCGGACCAAGCTCGCCAGATCGTAGTAGTCCATGGCCGCCCGGCGGATCCGCCTGTCGTCCACCGGAAAACCGCAGGGTTCGATGACGTCCAGCGGGACGCCCAGCCCGGCCGAAAGGCGGATAAAAGCCCCTAGATTCTGAGGGATATCAGGCTCATACAAGGCCAGACGCATGAACTTCACCACTCCAGTCCGCGACGCGGAACGTCTCTTCTGCGGCACGCGGTCACACAATGCCGCTCATCGGGCCTGCGACCAACAGAGCCTTGAAACAAAAGGGGCTTTCCCGGCTATATACCCGCCATCTCCTCGGGGGGACGGAAGAGAGTAATCATGGCTGCTTCAAGCACACCGGTACACGGACACGG
>JAGNNA010000384.1 GCA_017990895.1 Reyranella sp. | reverse complement strand
GCATCGTAGAGCATGACGCCGAGGTAGCGGATGCGACCGACGCAGGTCTCGGAGCACACAGTCGGCTGTCCCGCTTCGATGCGGGGGTAACAGAAGGTGCACTTCTCCGATTTGCCCGATGACCAGTTGAAGTAGATCTTCTTGTAAGGGCAGCCGGACACGCACATGCGCCAGCCGCGGCACTTGTCCTGGTCGATCAGGACGATGCCGTCCTCTTCCCGCTTGTAGATGGCGCCCGACGGGCAAGCCGCGACACAGGCCGGGTTGAGACAGTGCTCGCACAGTCGCGGCAGGTACATCATGAAGGTGTTCTCGAACTGGCCGTACATCTCCTTCTGAACGCCCTCGAAATTGGCGTCGACGGAGCGCTTGGCGAATTCGCCGCCCAGGATCTCCTCCCAGTTGGGGCCCCACTCGATCTTTTCCATGCGCTTGCCGCTGATCAGCGAGCGCGGCCGCGCCGTCGGGAAGGCTTCGAGCTCGGGCGCCTTCTGCAGGTGCTCATAGTCGAAGGTGAACGGCTCGTAGTAGTCGTCGATCTCCGGCAGGTCGGGGTTCGCGAAGATGTTGGCGAGAATGCGCCACTTCGAGCCGATCCTGGGCTGGATCCTGCCGTTGCGCTTTCGCGTCCAGCCGCCCTTCCAGCGGGTCTGGTTCTCCCAGTCCCTCGGGTAGCCGATGCCGGGCTTGGTCTCGACGTTGTTGAACCACGCGTATTCCATACCCTCGCGATTGGTCCATACGTTCTTGCAGGTGACCGAACAGGTGTGACACCCGATGCACTTGTCGAGGTTCAGCACCATCCCGATCTGAGCGCGAATCTTCATGATACTTCTCCCCTTCACTCGGCGGCGCTGAGGACGGGAACGGCGTCCTTGTGCGGGCGTTCGAGCCAGTCGACCTTGCCGAGCTTGCGCACCACCACGAACTCGTCGCGGTTGGTCCCGATCGTGCCGTAGTAATTGAAGCCGTAGGCCTGCTGTGCATAGCCGCCGATCATGTGCGTGGGCTTCATGACCACGCGCGTGACCGAGTTGTGGATGCCGCCGCGGTTGCCGGTCATTTCCGACCCCGGCACGTTCACGATCTTCTCCTGCGCGTGATACATGAAGAGTGTGCCTTCCTTCATGCGCTGGGAGACGACGGCGCGGGCGACCAGGGCGCCGTTCACGTTGAACGCCTCCACCCAGTCATTGTCGACGATGCCCGCACGGGCCGCGTCGGTTTCACTCAACCAGACGATCGGCCCGCCGCGCGAAAGGGTCAGCATCATCAGGTTGTCGGTGTAAGTGGAGTGGATCCCCCACTTCTGATGCGGCGTGATGAAGTTCAGGACGATCTGCTTCTCGCCGTTCGGCCGGATGTCGATCACCGGCTTCACGGCCCGAAGATCGAGCGGCGGACGGTAGACGCACAGACCCTCGCCGAAGGCCAGCATCCAGAGGTGATCCTGATAGAGCTGCTGGCGTCCCGTCAGGGTGCGCCACGGGATCAGCTCATGAACATTGGTGTAACCGGCATTGTAGCAGACCTTCTCGCTCTCCAGACCCGACCAGGTCGGTGCCGAGATGATCTTGCGCGGCTGGGCGACGACATCCCGGAAACGGATCTTCTCGTCCTCCTTGGGATGCGCCAGATGAGTGTGGTCGAGGCCGGTCGTCCGAGAAAGCGCCGCCCACGAGCGGACCGCCACCTCGCCATTGGTCTCGGGCGCCAGCATCAGCAGCGTTTCGGCGGCATCGATGTCGCTCTCGATTCGCGCCAGGCCCTTGGTCGGCCCCTCGGACGTGACGACTCCGTTGAGCTGCTTCAGGAGTTCGACCTCGTGCCCCGTCGGCCAGGCGATGCCCTTGACGCCATTGCCGACCTTGTCCATCAGCGGGCCAAGCGAGGTGAACCGCTTGTAGACGTTGGGATAGTCCCGTTCGACGACGGTGATGGCCGGCATGGTCTTGCCGGGGATCGGCTCGACCTCGCCGCGCTTCCAGTCCTTGACGTCGAACGGCTGCGCCATCTCGCCGGGGCTGTCGTGCATGATCGGCGTCAGCACGACATCCTTCTCGACGCCCAGAACTTCGGGCGCCACGCGCGAAAACGCCTTGGCGATCGACTTGTAGATTTCCCAGTCGCTCCGTGCCTCCCAGACCGGATCCACCGCTGCGGTCAGCGGATGGATGAACGGGTGCATGTCGGAGGTGTTGAGGTCGTTCTTCTCGTACCAGGTGGCCGTGGGAAGGACGATGTCGGAGTAGACGCAGGTCGTGGACATGCGGAAGTCGAGCGTGACCAGCAGGTCGAGCTTTCCCTGCGGCGCCTCGTCGTGCCACACCGCCTCGGCCGGCTTGGCCTTGCCCTCCTGCCCCAGGTCCTTGCCCATCACGCCGTGGCTGGTACCCAGCAGGTGCTTCAGGAAATACTCGTGTCCCTTGCCCGAGGATCCGAGCAGATTGGAGCGCCACACGAACATGTTCCGAGGCCAGTTCTTCGGATCGTCGGGATCCTCGCAGGACAGCTTCAGCTCGCCGCTCTTCAGCTTCTGCACGACGTAGTCACGGGGCTCCATGCCGGCCGCGGCGGCATCGCGTGACACCTGCAGCGGGTTGGTCTGGAGCTGGGGTGCGGACGGCAGCCAACCCATGCGCTCGGCGCGGATATTGTAGTCGATGATCGCGCCGTCCCAATTACCCGGAGGCGCGGTCGGCGAGACGATGTCGCCGACGTTGATCGTCTCGTAGCGCCACTGGTCGCTGTGGGCGTAGAAGGCCGACGTGGAGTTCTGCTGCCGTGGCGGACGCCCCCAGTCGAGAGCGAAGGCGAGCGGCAGCCAGCCGGACTGCGGCCGCAGCTTTTCCTGGCCGACATAGTGCGCCCAACCGCCACCGGACTGGCCGACGCAGCCGCACATCGCCAGCATGTTGATCACGCCGCGATAGTTCATGTCGGCGTGGTACCAGTGGTTCATGGCCGCGCCGATGATGATCATCGACCGCCCGTTGGTCTTCTCGGCATTGGACGCGAACTCGCGCGCCACCTGGATGATCTTGTCGCGCGAGACGCCGGTGATCTTCTCCGCCCACGCCGGGGTATAAGGCACGTCGTCGTCAAGCGACTTGGCAACGTTGGGTCCGCCCAGCCCGGCATCGACGCCATAGTTGGCGACGAACAGGTCGTGGACCGAGGCGACGAGCGTGTCGCCGTCGACCAGCTTCAGCGACCTCACCGGCACCCGCCGCTTGAGCACGCCTTCATGATCCGTCGAGGCGAAGTGCTCGTGCTTGATGTTGCCGAAATACGGGAAGCCCACCTCGACCACTTCGTCACGCGCGTCGGCGAGCGACAGCCGAAGGCTCACCTCCCTGCCCGTGGACTCCTTGTTCTCAAGGTTCCATTTGCCGCTCTCGCCCCACCGGAAACCGATGGATCCACGCGGCGCCACGACATCGCCCGTCGTTTCATCGAACGCGACCGTCTTCCATTCGGGATTGTTGGACTCGCCCAGCGACGTGTCGAAGTCGGAGGCGCGCACGAAGCGATCGGGAACGTACATGCCGTCCCGCCTGGCAAGCTTCACCAGCATCGGCATGTCGGTGTACTGGCGGACATAGTCGCGGAAATACTTGGCCTGCCGGTCGACGTGATACTCTTTCAGGATCACGTGACCCATCGCCATGGCCAGCGCCGAGTCGGTGCCCTGCTTCACCGACAGCCAGATGTCGCCGAACTTCGACGCCTCCGAGTAGTCGGGACAGATCACGGCGCTCTTCAGGCCACGGTAGCGGGCCTCGGTGTAGAAGTGGGCGTCGGGCGTGCGCGTCTGCGGTACGTTCGAGCCCCAGAGGATGACGAAGCCCGCATTGTACCAATCAGCCGACTCCGGCACGTCGGTCTGCTCGCCCCAGGTCTGCGGCGAGGCCGGCGGCAGGTCGCAGTACCAGTCGTAGAAGGACATGCACACGCCGCCGATCAGCGACAGGTAGCGCGACCCTGCAGCGTAGGAGACCATCGACATGGCCGGGATCGGCGAGAAGCCGAAGATGCGGTCGGGCCCATGGGCCTTTGCCGTATAGGCGTTGGCCGCGGCGACGATCTCGGTCGCTTCGTCCCAGCCGACGCGCACGAAGCCGCCATGCCCGCGCTTGCTGGTATAGGCCTTGCGTTTCTCGGGGTTCTCGACGATCGACGCCCAGGCCGCGACCGGTGACAGGGTGGCACGCGCCTCACGCCACAAACGCAGCAGGCGCGAGCGGGCCAGCGGATACTTCACGCGGTTGCCGGAATAGAGGTACCAGCTGTAGCTGGCGCCGCGCGAGCAGCCGCGCGGTTCGTGATTCGGCAGCTCGGGACGGGTGCGCGGATAGTCGGTCTGCTGCGTCTCCCAGGTAACGATGCCGCCCTTGACGTAGATCTTCCACGAGCACGAGCCCGTGCAGTTGGCGCCGTGCGTCGAGCGCACGATCTTGTCGTGCTGCCAGCGCTTGCGATAGGCATCCTCCCAGTCGCGGCTCTCCTCGGTGGTGATTCCGTGGCCGTCGGCGAAGGGCTCCCTGACCTTCTTGAAGAAAGTCAGGCGATCGAGGAAGTGCGACATTGTCCGTATCCTTCAGCGGGCGGGTTTCGGAGTGGGAGCCGACATCGCGGCGCGACCGCGCTCGACGTCGAACAGCAA
>JAGNNA010000383.1 GCA_017990895.1 Reyranella sp. | reverse complement strand
ACAGGGATCAGTGAGCTCGACTCACGCAATTTCTCGCGGAGCGGCATCGCCGGATCGGGCGGCGGAATCCTCGTCGGATTGAGCAGCGACCAGCCGGCGACATAGGCCATCATCAGACCGGCGAGCAGGATGCCGGGGATAATGCCGGCGGCGAACAGCTTGGCGATCGAGACTTCGGCCTGAACGCCGTAAACGATCATGATCAGCGACGGGGGGATCAGCAGGCCGAGAGTGCCGGCGCCCGACAGGCTGCCGATGGCGATGGCGTCGGGATAGCCGCGGCGGCGCAGCTCGGGCACGGTCATCTTGCCGATCGTTGCACAGGTCGCAGCCGACGAGCCTGAGACGGCGGCAAAGATGGTGCAACCGATGATGTTGGTGTGGACCAGGCGTCCGGGCAGCCGGCGCATCCACGGCGCGAGGCCGCGGAACATCTCCTCCGAAATGGCGGTGCGGAACAGCACCTCGCCCATCCAGATGAAGAGCGGTAGCGCCGTCAATGTCCAAGACGACAGGTCGGAGAAGACGACGGTCGCCATCGCATCGCCGGCCGGCTTGGCCGGCGCGAACATCCACATGACGGCGATCGACACGCCGATCATGCTCATGCCGATCCAGATGCCGGTACCGAACAGGAAGAAGAGGGCGCAGATCGCAAGCAGCGCGATTTGTGCGTCGATGCTGCCCATCAGCGCTCCAGGTGGGCGGCTTCCTCGCCCGAAGGTTCTTCCATGAGGGGACCGCCGGTCGCGACCACGACGAGCTGTTCGATGACGGCGATGCACAGGACCACGGCACCGACCGCCATGCCGACCTGCGGGATCCACAGCGGGATGGCGATCAGCCCGGTCGAGACATCGTTGATCTCGTAGGACAGCCAGCAGAGCTTGATCGAGAACCAGGCGAGATAGCCGGTCAGAAAACTGCCGAGCGCGAGGCACCAGATCTCGGCCAGGCGCCGGGGCGTTCCCTGCAGGCGCTGCACGAACAGGGTGACCCGGATGTGCTCGCAGCGACCGAAGGTCGAGGCGAGCGCCAGGAAGGCCGAGGCGAGCATGGCGTAGCCCGCGAACTCGTCGGCCGAGCGCGCCACGTATGTGATCGGGTTGGGCAGGCCGAAGGTCTGCTCGATCCACAGGCCGACGCCGGGCCCGACCGAGTAGAGAACGAAGATCAGGAGCAGCACCATGAAGACGCCGCCCAGGACCCCCGTCACCTCGTAGAGTGTCTTCAATGCGGGCCGCACGGGAGCGGACGGCCTAGTTCTTGTTGTAGGCGTCGACCACGGCCTTGCCGTCGGCCCCAGCCTTCTCGAGCCATTCGGCTGTCAGCTTCTTGCCGAGTTCCTTGTATTCGCCGGCGAGCTTGGGCGAGGGCGGCTGCACCTTCATACCGTTCTTGGCGAGCGTCTCGAGGAAACCCGCGGAGAGCTTCTCAGCCTCGGCCCAACCCAGCGCCTCGGCCTTCGCGGCTTCGGCCAACACGATCTTCTGGGTCGCGGGATCGAGCTTGTCGAAGGCGGCCTTGTTCATCAGCACGGCGTTCTTCGGCAGCCAGGCCTGGGTGTCGTAGAAGTGCGTCAGCTGTTCCCACACCTTGGAATCGACACCGGTGGCGCCGGAGGAGATGAACGAGTCGACCTTCCCGGTCGCCAACGCCTGGCTGAGCTCGGCGGCCTGGATGGTGATGGGCTGGGCTCCGGTCAGTTCGGCGATGCGCGACGTGCCGCGATTGTAGGCGCGGAACTTCATGCCCTTCATGTCGGACAGCTGGTTCACTTCCTTCCTGGCGTACAGTCCCTGCGGCGGCCACGGCACCGCAAACAGGACCATCATGCCCTGGGCTGCGGCCTTCTTCTCCAGTACCGGCCTTTGCGCCGCCCACAGCTTCTTCGCCTCGGGGAACGAGCTAGCCAGAAACGGCACGACGTCGACGCCATAGACTGGGTCTTCGTTCTCGAAGTTGGAAACCAGGATCTCGCCGATCGGCGCCTGGCCGGTCTGCACGGCGCGCTTGATCTCGGGGGCCTTGAACAGTGAGGCACCGGGATGGACGACGATCTCGAGCTTGCCGCCCGAGCTTGCCTTCACGGAATCGGCGAATTTCTGGAGATTGACCGTGTGGTAGTTGGTCGCCGGGTAGGCGGCCGGCAGGTCCCACTTGGTCTGGGCGAAGGCGGGCATGGCGAGCAAGGTCGCGGCGGTGGCGAGCAGAAGTCGGCGCTTCATGGTCAAGTCTCCCGTTAATTCCCCTGGGCCGGATCGTTACAACGGCCTCACCGGGGCAGCAAGCGGCGGTAGAGCGGCTGCAGTAGGGTCGGAATGATATAGATCGGGAACTGCACGGCGGCGATGAACAGGAAGATGTCGGGGTCGGCCGTGACCGGCAGGACGGCCATTAGCAGTGCATTGTGCCGTCCGCCCGAGCAATAGCCCACAGTGAGGGCGCTGCGCCTGTCGAGGAACGGCCAGGTCGCGATCGCCATCACCAGATTGCACAGGAGCATTCCTCCGAACGAGCCCGCGATAAAGCCCGCAAGCTTCGCTGGTTCGGTCATTGCGCGAGCCACGACCCCGTCCATCAGGGGGATGGCAAAGACCATGAGCACCAGCACCGACACACCATCAAGAGTCGTGCCAGCTGCGACGAGGCGCGGCCCGAGCCAGCGGCGGATCACCAGAGCGCCCACGAGTGCCACCGCAACGATCATCGCCAGCCGCAGACTAAGGTCGAACAGGCCGATCTTGAGGTCGAAGCCCAGCAGCCACAGCGCCAAGGGCGGCAGGGTGAACGGCACGAGGAAGTTGGTGAAAAGCGAGAGCAGCAACGCGAGCGATGAATCGAGGCGCAGGAAGGTGGCCGTCGTCGCCGCCGAGATGATGCCGGGTGCCATGGCGCTTAGGCAGAGCGCCGTGACGAGGCTTGGCCACAGGCCGAGCCCCTGCCAGATCGGCCAGACGACGAGCGGTACCGCGATCAGGTTGAGGACGGCCAGCAGCAGCGCGGGACCGGGCCGGCGCAGCAGGGCGGAGAGGCGCCCCCAGTCCATGCGCGCCAGAGCCAGCATCAGCAGGATCACCACCAGCGGCAACAGCAGCGGCCGGGCGGCGGCGGCCAGGTCCTGGAACAACAGGCCCAGCAGCAGCGAGAAGGGCAGCAGCGTGGTGGCGCGACCTCCCATGCGCTGCAGGACCGATACGAGCGGGTTCATTGAAGCCAGCGTAGCACGTGTTACCCTGCGGCCGATGAATACTCCGCACGGCGTCTGGCTCGACGATCTCACCCGGCAGGAAGCTGGTTCCCGCTTCGGCGGCGATGCGGTCGCCGTTGTTCCCGTCGCCTCGGGAGGTCCGGACCTGCCCCATCTTCCGCTCAAGACAGGGGTGGTGATCGCCCGGGCGCTCGGGCAGAGGCTGCTCGAACGACTGCCGGTCGTCGTGACGCCCGTCGTCGATGCAGATTCAGTGTCTCAGCGGGACACGCTGGAAAAAGCTCTGATTGATCGCCTCGACATGCTGAAGGCGCTCGGCGCGCGCCGGATCGCCATTGTCGACACGTCTCCATCACCTGGCGTGGTGCAGGGCCAGCCGGCGGGCGTGCTGGTGTTGCGCGTCCGAGTTCGGATAGACGCCGATGAATACCCGACCTCCTGTCTGATGGCTTTGGAGCCCCGAAGCGTTCGCATGCCACTCCTGCCGACCGGGTCACGGGCACAGGCCTTCATTGGGGAGCGCGCCATGGCAGCTGACGTCGATGCCCTTGTCGATGGACTGCGTGCGAAGTGGCCCGATCTCGCGTGAGGTGACCTGCCGAAGCCGGCGGCGGTGAACTCCGTTATCGGCTATCGTTCGACTTGATGCGCCATCAGGAGTTTTCATGAAGTGTTTCAGACTGCCGGTCGCCGCCACCGTCGCGCTCGTCTCGTCACTGCTTGCCGGCCCCGCGGGTGCGCAGACGGCCATCCAGGCGGGCGAATGGGAGACGACGGAGAAGACCGTCATGGAGGGCGTGCAGCCGATGCCGGCCTCGTCCAAGAAGGTCTGCCTCAAGGCGGACGAGGCCCAGCTCGAACGCCTGCTCTTCCCGACGCCCGACGAGATGAAGCAGCACGGTTGCAAGTTCGAGCCCGGCGCGAAGAAGGCGGGCATGCTCGTCGCGACACTGACCTGCCCGCCGAACGACCAGACGCCGGGTGTCACCGCCAAGGCCGAGATCAGCTACACGCAGACCAGCTATCAGGGGGCCGGACAACTCGAGGCGGCCGACAAGTCCGGCACGACGGTCAAGGGCAAGAGCGAACTGAGCGGCAAGCGCCTCGGCGACTGCCCTAAGTAAACGCTCGCTTATGCAAAGGCGGGCATGACCTGCTCGCCGAACCGGCGCATCGAGGCGAGGTTCTGCGCATGGCTCATCGCCCCGAAGCCGGTCTGGCAGAGGAGGTGCTGCACGCCGACATCGCGCAGCTCGGCGACCTGTTCGCGCACGCGCTTTGCCGAGCCGTATAGCGAGCCGGTGCGCAGCACGAAGGGCACGGCCTCCGAATCCGGCACCTTGGGATCGGTCCAGGCATTGAGCGTCGCGGGCTCGTGTTCGAAGTCGGCGGGATTGTGGGCCTCGCGCACATGCATCATGTGGGCCCTCGTTTCCACCAGCAGCGCGGCCAGCGCG
>JAGNNA010000382.1 GCA_017990895.1 Reyranella sp. | reverse complement strand
TGTCCCCGGCTATGAGAGAAGCCTATCCCGGACAGCGCGAGCCGCCAAGCGGCTCGACGGCCGTCCCGGGGTTCGCCTAAAGTCGACCATGCCCATCGAGTACACGATCGATCTCGAAAAGCGCTTCATCCATACCCGGGTGCTGGGGGTCATTGCGCTTAAGGACATCGAGAACTTCACCGATGCGGTCGTCGCTCAGAACGCCCTCACCTACCGCAAGCTGTTCGATGGCAGCCAGGGTGATGGTACCTATACCGACGATGACGTCATGGCGCTTGCCGCGCGGGCTGCCGCCTATGCGACCTTGGCCAAGAAGCGTGGTGCCCTCGCCCTCGTGCCAAAGCCCGGCAGTGGAGCCGAACTGGCCAAGCGATTCATCAACCTCGGCAAGTTCGAGGGTCAGGCACGGATTTTCGACACGACAGAAGAAGCCCTGGAGTGGCTGGAGCGCCATCCTGAAGGTGAATCCTGATCAGGATACCGAGGCGTTCTCACGCGCCAGCCGGCGGAGCGACACGGGCACCTGATCGTCCTCGGCCGGCTGATAGACCACGCTGAACAGCGTGCGTACCTTGGCGAGCGCCTCGCCGAACCCGTTCTGCTCGCTCTCGAAAGAATCGAAGCCGCAACGCAACATGAACGCGACCTGGTCCTGCAGGACGGCACCGGTGGCGCGCAGCTCGCCGCGATAGCCCATGCGGCCGCGCAGCAGGCGAGCCTGGCTGTAGGCACGGCCGTCGCTGAACTTGGGGAAGTCGAGCACGATCAGACGCAGGCGACCGAGATAAGGCGCGAGGTCCTCGACCGGATCGGTATTGGCCAGCGACACCGCCGGCCACACGGGCCGCGACAGCCATTCGCCGAACGGCAGGGCAACATAGGACGCGGGAAGGCCCGCTTCGCTAAACAACGGCATAGACTTTCTCCTTGAAGGGTTCGGCGCCGATACGCCGGTAGGTATCGACGAAGCGTTCGCCCTGCTGGCGGGCGTCGAGATAGGTGGCGACCAGAGTGTCGACCGCCTCGACCACCTTGTCGGCGGTCACGGCCGGTCCGAGGATCCCGCCAATCGCGGTCCTGCCGAAGTCGACGTCGCCGCCGAGGCTGATCTGGTAGAGTTCGACGCCGTTCTTATCGACGCCGAGGATGCCGATATGGCCGACATGGTGATGGCCGCAGGCATTGATGCAGCCCGAGATCTTGATCTTCAGGTCGCCGATATCATGCTGCCGCGCGAGACTCGCGAAATGGTTGGAGATGCGCTGCGCCACAGGGATGGAACGCGCATTGGCAAGCGCGCAGTAGTCGAGACCCGGGCAGGCGATGATGTCTGTGATCTTGCCGACATTGGCCTCGGCGAATCCAAGAGCCGCCAGCGATCGGTGGACCTGCGGCAAGTCTTCCACCGCAACATGCGGGAAGATCAGGTTCTGCTCGTGACTGACCCGCAGCTCGGCCTGGCTGTAGGCCTCGGCAATGTCGGCAACGCCATCCATCTGGGCGGCGCTGGCGTCGCCCGGCGGGGCACCGGCCGGCTTCAGCGACGCCGTCACGATCGCGTAACCGGGCACGCGGTGCGGCGCGACATTGGACTTGAGCCACAATGCAAAGGCCGGATCGCTGAGGCGCAGCGCCTCGACCTCGCCTGATACGACATGCCGCGGCGGCAGCTCCGGCGTCGCGAACTGGCGAGCGATCGCCTCGATCGTCCCGGCCGGCAGCCTGAGCGCGCCATCGCGATTAGCGGCGTACTCGGCCTCGACTTCCTCTCGCATCTTCTCGACGCCAATCTCGTGAACGAGAATCTTGATGCGGGCCTTGTAGAGGTTGTCGCGACGACCGTAGCGATTGTAGACGCGCAGCGTCGATTCCAGATAGGCGAGCAGCTCGTCCTTCGGTAGGAACTCGCGCAGCGTCTTGCCGATCATCGGCGTGCGGCCGAGACCGCCGCCCACGATGACCTCGAAGCCGACCTCGCCATGCTCGTTGCGCCACAGGCGCAGCCCGATATCGTGCACGCGCACGGCAGCGCGATCGTTGGGCGAGCCGGTGATGGCGATCTTGAACTTGCGCGGCAGGAAGGTGAACTCGGGGTGCAGCGTCGACCACTGGCGCACGATCTCGGCCCAGATGCGCGGATCCTCGATCTCGTCGATCGCCGCGCCGGCATAGTGGTCGGCCGTCACGTTGCGGATGCAGTTGCCCGACGTCTGCATCGCATGCATGTCGACTTCGGCCAAGGCTGCCAGCGCGTCCGGCGCATCCTCCAGCCTGATCCAGTTCAGTTGCAGGTTCTGCCTGGTCGTAAAGTGGCCGTAGCCACGATCGTATCGACGCGCGATGTCCGCGAGCTTGCGCAGCTGCCGCGACGACAGCGTGCCGTAGGGAATGGCGATCCGCAGCATGTAGGAATGCAGCTGCAGATAGAGGCCGTTGTGCAGGCGCAGTGGCTTGAACTGCTCCTCCGTCAGCTCACCGACCAGCCGGCGCCGCACCTGATCGCGAAACTGCTCGACCCGCTCGGAGACGAGCGTTCTGTCGTAGTCGTCGTAGCGGTAAAAATGGGTATCAGGCATAGCGCACCGCATCGGCGGCGATGGCCTCGAAGGTGAGGCCAGAGGCGCGGATTTTCTCCCGCAAGGACAAGGGCTCGATCGTGCCCTCCTCGTCCTCGCTCACGGCAACCAGGAACGGATCGACCACGGTGAAGGCTTCGACGCGGGCCCGTTCCAGCAGGATCTCGGACTCCCGTTTGTCCCGCGCCACCGCCGCGTGCTGGAGCCGGTCGGTCCACTGCCCCGCCTCGTCAAGCCAGACCACCATGCCATCGATCAGGCGATTGGCGGAAGCGACCTGGAGATCGCCACTGAGATTCTTGGCCATCAGGACACCTTTGCGAGCGCTGGCGGTTGGGATATGGCGGCATAGGCCGCGACGTCGCCGACGATGATGAGGCTGGGACCGGCCGCGCCGACCGCCGAATGGGCAGCGGCGAGGCGCGGCAGGTCGCCCAGCCGGCCGGTCGAGACACGTTGGTCGGGCCGTGTACCGTTCTCGACGATGGCGACCGGCGTAGACGGCGCGGCGCCGGCGGCCACGAGCCGGTCGCGTAGGGCCGGAGCTTCCGTGGCGCCCATGTAGATCGCCAAGGTATGACCTTCGGCGGCCAGCGCCGCCCAGGCCGGCGGCTTGCCGTCCGTCGACACGTGCCCCGTGACGAAGGTCACGGCCGAAGCGTGGCGGCGATGCGTGAGCGGTATCCCCGCCGAGGCGGCGCAGCCCAGCGCCGCGGTGATGCCGGGCACGACGCTCCACGGAAGTCCCGCGGCGCGCAGCGCGTCGACCTCTTCGCCGCCGCGACCGAAGATGAACGGGTCGCCCGCTTTCAGCCGAACCACCGTCTGGCCGGATCGGACCCGCCGGACCAGCTCGTCATCGATGTCGGCCTGCGCCCAGCTCGGGCGGCCCTTGCGTTTGCCGACCGAGACGATCTCCGCATCGCGACGCGCGCGCGCCAGCACCGCCGGCGGCACGAGGTCGTCGTGCAGGATCGCGTCCGCCTCCTGCAGCAGCTGTGCCGCCTTCAAGGTGAGGAGATCCGGATCGCCCGGCCCTGCCCCCACGATGTGGGCGATGCCGGTCGGCGTCATGTTCCGCCTTGTCGCGTCGAGGTCGCCGAGCGCCACCCGGCGTGCCCCGGCCTCATCGCCGGCGAGCGCCAGGCGTGCCGCCGGTCCCTCCACCAGGCGCCGGAAGAAGGCGCGGCGGCGGGCCGGGTCGGCGATCAGCGCATTGACCTGCGCCCGGAACGTCGTGGCGAGCCGCGCCAGGACGTCGAGCCGCTCGGGAAGCGCCGCCTCGATCCGCCCGCGCAACACCGTCGCCAGCGTGGGAGACGAGCCGCCCGTCGAGATCGCCACCACCACCCCGTCGCGGTCGACGATCGCCGGCATGATGAAGTCGCAGAGGGCGGGCCGGTCGGCCACGTTGACGGGAATGCCCGCCGCCTTCGCCTGACGGTGGGCCGCGACATCGGCGGCTTCGTCCTCGGTGGCCACGAAGATAGCCACGGCGCCCCGCAGCTCCTGTGCCACGACGGGGCTGTGCAGCCTCAGGACTTCGGCCCCGGCGGAGCCCGCGAGCCTGGCCCGCAGGTCGGCCTTGGCGCCATCGCCCACCACCGCGACCTTGCGGCCGGCGAGATCGAAGAAGAGCGGCAGGTGCTTCATGACACGGCCATTCGGGGGAATGAAATTCGACATGCGGATACCGCCTTTGATCTGGCGATATCTCGCACATTAGCCATGAGTTGAATTTCCGAAGGTTCTCCGGAAGGAAGCATTTCCTGCCGTTCAAGGCCCCATGAAGGAAATTTTTGCCGCCCTTGAAGCGGCTTCCCCCGTACCCAAATCAACGTCGTTCCCAGCGCCCATCCGGGGCTGGAACGTCCAACATCGCTCAAGAGAGGATGATCAAAATGCGTACTGTCGACTATTCCCCGTTCTATCGCGCCACCGTCGGCTTCGACCGGGTCTTCGACCTGCTCGACTCGGTTTCCAGCCAGTCCGCCGCCAACGGCTACCCCCCGTACAACATCGAGAAGGCCGGCGATAACGCCTACCGAATCGTGATGGCGGTCGCGGGCTTCGCCGAGGCTGAGCTGAACGT
>JAGNNA010000381.1 GCA_017990895.1 Reyranella sp. | reverse complement strand
GAACATCGTGGAGAGCAGCGATGCGCCGTCGACCATCGCCGCGTCGACGACCTGCCCGCGCCCCGAGCCGCGCGCCTCGATGATCCCGCAGGCGATGCCGAAGGCGAGCAGCAGGCCGCCGCCGCCGAAGTCGCCGACCAGATTCAATGGCGGCACCGGCGCGTCACCGGCGCGGCCGATGCCGTGCAACGCGCCAGCAAGAGCGATGTAGTTGATGTCATGACCGGCCCGCGCGGCCAGCGGGCCGTCCTGGCCCCAGCCGGTCATTCGTCCATAGACCAACGCGGGATTGCGCGCAAGCATGACCTCGGGCCCCAGCCCGAGCCGCTCCATCACGCCGGGCCGGAAGCCTTCGATGAGCGCGTCGGCCTTGTTGGCCAGCAGCAGTGCCGCCGCGATACCATCGGCGGACTTGAGGTCGAGCATGACCGAGCGCCGGCCGCGCAGCATGATGTCGAACTCGCGGTTGACGCCCAGGCCGGCGCCTGGATTATCGCGGCGATCGACCAGCAGCACGTCGGCGCCCATGTCCGCGAGCATCATCCCGCAGAACGGCCCCGGCCCGATCGCCTCGAACTCCAGTACGCGCACGCCTGCCAATGGTCCCATCCGGCGATTGTATCAACCGGGGTTTGACCTGCCACCCTTTCTGTCACCTGCCCTCTGGGCTACAATCAGAGTCAACGAATTCAACACATCCGGGGGAATCGAAATGCCGACCTTCAAGACGGAATCCATTCGCACCATTGCCCTGGTGGGCCAGAGCACTTCGGGGAAGACGCTGCTGACCGAAGCGCTGCTGGCGAAGTCCGGCGCGATCGGCGCGCAAGGCAGCCTGGAACGGGGCACGACGGTGTCGGACTACGATCCCCTCGAGCGGAAGTACCAGCACTCGCTCGCCGCCTCCGTCCAGCACATGGTCCATCTGGACACCCGCATACACCTGATCGACACCCCCGGCTATCCCGACTTCATGGCCCAGGCGATGACCGCGCTCGAAGCCGTCGAGACCGTCGCGGTGGTAATCAATGCGCAGACCGGCATTGGCATGATCACCGCTCGAATGATGGACTGGGCCAAGGACCGCGGGCTGGACCGGATGATCATCATCAACAAGATCGACGCCGAGGAGATCGATCTGCCGGCGCTGGTCGCGCGGATCCAGGAAACCTTCGGCAAGGAATGCCTGCCGATCAACCTGCCCGCGAAGGGCGCGACCAAGGTCGTCGACTGCTTTTTCAATCCGTCGGGAGAGTCGGACTTTTCCAGCGTCGAGGTGGCGCACCGCGCGCTGATCGACCAGGTCGTCGAAGTCGACCCCAAGTGGATGGAAGCGTACCTCGAGCAGGGCGACATCGATCCGGCGCAGTTGCACGAGCCGCTGGAGCAGGCGATGCGCGAGGGCCATCTCGTGCCGATCTGTTTCGTCTCGGCGAAGAACGGCGCCGGCGTCGGCGAGTTGCTCGACGTGTTCGCCAAGCTGATGCCCAATCCCACCGAGGGCAATCCACCGAAATTCCTGAAAGGCGAAGGCGAGGCGGCGCAGCCGATGACGGCCACGCCGGACCCCTCCAAGCATGTGCTCGCGCACGTGTTCAAGGTCACCGTCGACCCGTACGTCGGCAAGATGGGCGTGTTCCGGATCTACCAGGGCACGGTCACCAAGGACAGCCAGCTCTACATCGGCGACGGCCGCAAGCCGTTCAAGGTCGGGCACCTGTTCCTGCTCCAGGGCAAGGAACACATCGAGGTATCGCAGGGCGTGCCGGGCGACATCTGCGCGGTGGCCAAGGTCGACGAGATTGCCTTCGACGCCGTACTCCACGATGCCGCGGAAGATGACCACATCCACCTGCTGCCGATGAAGCTGCCGACGCCGATCTACGGGCTGGCCATCGAAGCCAAGCGCCGCGGCGACGAGCAGCGGCTATGGGAAATCCTGTCCAAGCTGATCGCGGAAGATCCGTGCCTGAAGGTTGAGCACATCGTCAACACCAACGAGACCGTCATCTTCGGGCTGGGCGAACTGCACCTGCGGGTGATGCTGGAGCGGATGAACGAGGTCTACAAGATCGAAGTCGCGACGCGTCCGCCGAAGATCGCCTACCGCGAGACCATCACGACCGGGGCCGAAGGCCACCACCGGCACAAGAAGCAGACCGGCGGCGCCGGCCAGTTCGGCGAAGTGTTCCTGAAGATCGAGCCGCTGGAGCGCGGCGCCGGGTTCGAGTTCGTCGACAAGGTCAAGGGCGGCACGATCCCCACGCAGTTCATCCCCGCGGTCGAAAAGGGGATCCGCCAGGTGCTGGAAGTGGGGCCGCTGGCCGGCTATCCAGTCCACGACGTGCGCGTCATCGTGTACGACGGCAAACATCACCCGGTCGATTCGAAGGAAATCGCATTCGCCACCGCCGGGCGCAAGGCGTTCATCGAGGCGATGATGAAAGCGCGGCCAATCATGCTGGAGCCTGTGGTCAACATCGAGATCACCGTGCAGGACCATCACATGGGCGATATCGCCGGCGACCTGTCGGCCAAGCGCGGCCAGGTCAACGGGACTACCAGCACCTCGCCTGGCACGGTGACCATCGCCGGCCAGGCGCCGCTATCGGAGCTGACCAGCTACCAGACGCGCCTGAACTCGGTGACCGGGGGCCACGGCAGCTACACACTCGAACTTTCGCACTACGACGCGGTGCCCCCGGGCGTGCAGAAGGATTTGATGGCGCAGTACAAGCCGCGGCCGGAGGAGTGAGCGGCTGGGCGCTATAGTCGCCAGTTCGGATTCCGCCTCACGTAGTTGGCGGCCGCCGGGCATGGCGCGGGGCGCTGCCATCGGCGCAGGGGAAAGTGGTCTCTGAGTCAAGGTGCGCCGCGTGCCACGGATTCAAATCAGGCCACTACGGCGCCTTTGGCGTCTTGTACGGGACTTCCTTCTGCAACGGCTTCCAGATGATTTCGTAGCCGACAAAGCCCTTTTCATTCGGCGCCATCTGGCGCGTTGTATAGAAACGCGTGACTCCGTCAGGAACTTTGGTGATCGGTTTTTGCTCGCTCATAGGTCTTCCCATTCTTGGTCAGTTCAGCATTCCGAGCCCAGGCAACCCGGCGGAGTTGTCGCAGGCCATTCGACACCGCCCAATCAAACCGGCCTCATCATCGACGGGTCGATGTCCGGCTTGGCACCGATCGCCCCACCCGCTTTCATCTCTTCGTCGGTTGCGTCGCGCACCGTCAGAATCTCGAGCGTGAACACGACCTCCCTTCCGGACAGTGGATTGTTGCCGTCCACCGTCAGCGTCTGGCCATCCACCCGCGTCACGGTGAAGCTGCGGGTCTTCCCTTTGTCGTTCCCCATCAGGATGGAGGTCCCGACCTGTCGATACTCTTCGGGCACGTTCTCGATGCGATCCGTGAACACCAGCGACTCGTCTCGCGGGCCGAAGATACGCTTGCCATCGATCGGCACGTCGATCACATCGCCGGCGCACTTGCCCTCCAGTTCCTTGTGGACCGACGGCGCCAGAATTTCATTGTATCCGTGGATGTAGCCCAACGGAAATTCGACGCAGGTCAGCATCTGCCCCGATTGCCGGTCGGTCACCTTGTAGGTGAGCTCGACGAACTTGCCGTCCTGGATCGCTTTACTCATGTCGAATCCTGGAGCTTGTCTCAAAAAATCGACGCCGCGAAAATCCTGACCTCGCCATCTTCGTAGCCGAGGACCAGCCTGCCGACCCACTCTCCCGGCTTCTTGGTGCTTCGCTGCCGGTAAAGGACCGTCACATGTTCGCCCCGGCGAATGATGCCGAGAAAGTCGGCATCTTCGGACAGGTTCCTGGCCAGCTCGCTGTTCGCGAACTGGTGATTCACGACGACCTGATTCATGGCCAGTGCCAGGGACTTGGCGAACTTCTGGACAAACTCTCCGTACTTGCCTTCGTTGGAGGACTTGAGGAGTTGGCGCCATAGGGGATCGGCGATGGCGCGTATGTCCTCATCAGTGCTGTCGACGATGTTCACGCCGTGAGCTTCTGCCCCGTGCCATGGCCGCCCTGTGTTTCCTCCTCGTCTGAAATCAGGTGATAGCAAGGCGCCTTCTCCATCTCGTATTCGCCGGTCTGCGGATCACGACGCGACACGGTCAGCACATGCCAGTTCTCGTCGTCCACCTTCATGACGTCGCCGCGGTAGTAGTAGCCCGGCCAGCGCGTCTCCTTGCGGAAGAGCGTGTGCTGCGTGACGCACTCCGCGGCGCGGTGGCGATGCATCAGCTCCCACGCGCGCAGCAACTCGTGCAGGTCCTTCGCGGCCAGGCTCTGGAGGTCCTCCTCCATGATCTTGAGCTTCTTGAGGCAGAAGTTCAGCAGCTTCTCGTTGGTCATGTAGCCGACGGTATAGCCGCCGCAATACTCGTCCATGAGCTTCTGCAAGCGGTCCAGCCCCTGCTGGGGATTGATGTAATGGGGGTTCACGGTACCCGCCACGACTGCATTGCGGTAGATCCTGTAGTGCTCCAGCGGCTTGAAGATCTCCTTGCCGCGGCGCTCGATCTGCTCATCGGACACGACGATGCCTTCGGCCTTTCCGTCGTCGATGTACTTGCAGGCGGCCTTTGCGGCGAGGCGGCCTTCCGTGAACGAGCCGGATGAGAACGCGTGAGGCGTCCCCCCGAC
>JAGNNA010000060.1 GCA_017990895.1 Reyranella sp. | reverse complement strand
CACCGAGGGCAGCACCACCACCCCGGGCGAGTTCGTCGTCGAAAAGGCCTTCGTCGAGTAACCGGTTCCGCTTCGCGAGCCCCTGAAAGTAGCGTGCGACGGTCGCCGGTGGCTAGGATGCCGGCGACAAACGCAGGCCGTCAGGCTCGGGAAGAGGATTGCAAGTGACACTACCGCTCGAGGGAGTTCGCGTCATCGAAGTGGGCCAGGCGCTGGCCGGTCCGCTGGCCGGGGTGATCCTGGCCGACATGGGCGCCGACGTGATCAAGATCGAGAAGCCCGATGGCGGCGACGATGCCCGCATCTGGGGCCCTCCGTTCGGCCCCGACGGCAAGACCTCGCTCTACTTCTATTCGCAGAACCGCAACAAGCGCTCTGTCGTGCTCGACCTCAAGCTCGCGGAAGACGTCGACAAGCTCCACAAGCTCTGCGAGACCGCCGACATCCTGATCCAGAACCTGCGGCCCGGTGTGGTCGACGAGGTCGGCATCGGACCCGAGACCATGCTCGCGCGCCATCCGCGCCTGATCTACTGCTCGATCTGGGCCTTCGGCTACCAGGGTCCCCTGCGCATGAAGCCGGCCTTCGATCCGCTGCTGCAGGCCTATGGCGGCATGATGAGCGTGACCGGCCGGCCGGAGGATCCACCAACCTTCTGCGGCGCCTCGATCAATGACAAGGCGACCGGCATGTTCTGCACAATCGGTGCGCTGGCCGCCCTGCGGCTGCGCGACAAGACCGGCAAGGGCTGCCTGGTCGACACCTCGCTGTTCGACTCGGCGGTGCATTGGGTCGAGGGCCAAGTGAACGGCTACATCGCCAACGGCACCGTCTCCAAGCGTCACGGCACCGGCAGCCCGGTGATCGTGCCCTACCAGACCTTCGACACGGCCGACCATCCGATCTGCCTGGCGCCGGGCAACGACCGGCTGTGGGCGCGCTGCGCCAAAGTGCTGGGCCATGACGAATGGGCCACCGATCCCAAGTTCGCCAAGAGCGCACAGCGGGTCGCGCATAAGACCGAGCTGCTGCCGATGATCGCCGAGGCGCTGAAGGACAGGCCGCGCGCCGAATGGCTGGAAGCGATGGAGAAGGCCGGCGTGCCCTGCGCCGCCGTCAACGACATCGGCGAGCTGGCGCGCACTGAACAGATGGAAGCCTCGAAGCTCATCCAACAACTGCCCGGCGGGCCCAAGGTGGTCGGCCTGCCGATCTCCTTCGACCATGTGCGGCCGCATTCGCCGCGCTCGGCGCCAACTCTCGGTGAACACACCGACGAAGTGCTGGGAAGCCTGCCGAAGTGACGGCCCCCGCCCCGTCTCCCGCCCTCGTGGCCCCTTGGCGCATCGGCGTCGACGTGGGCGGCACCTTCACCGACATGGTGCTGCGCGATGCCGCCGGCGCCGTGCGCATCTTCAAGTCGCCCTCGGTGCCGGCTGATCCCAGCGAGGGCGTGCTGGGCGTGCTGCGTCTGGCGGCGAAGCAACTCGACATCACGCTGACGGCATTGCTGCGCGACTGCGCGCTGTTCGTGCACGGCTCGACCGTCGCGACCAACACGATCCTGGAGAAGAAGGGCGCCAAGGTCGGCATGCTGACGACCGAGGGCTTCCGGGATTCCCTGGAGATCCGTCGCGGCATTCGCGAGAACCAATGGGACCATCGCGCACCCTTCCCCCAGGTGCTGGTGCCACGTTACCTGCGCCTGCCGGTACGGGGCCGGATAGGCGCCGACGGTGCGGAACTCGCTCCCTTGAATACCGAGGACGTAGAAGCTGCGGCGAAGATCTTCGCTGACGAAGCCGTCGAGTCGGTCGCGGTGTGCCTGTTCAATTCCTTCCTCGACGGTGCGCACGAGCGCGCCGTGGGCGGCCAGCTCGCGAAATCCTGGAACGGCAATTGGGTCTCGCTGTCGAGCGAGGTCATGCCGACCATGGGCGAATACGAGCGCGGCTCGACCGCCGTCGTGAATGCCTATGTGGCGCCCAAGGTGACGAGCTATCTGCGCGCCCTCGACGAACAATTGCGCCAGTTCGGCCTGCCGCGCTCGCTGCTGCTGCTGCAGAGCAATGGCGGCGCCGTCTCCGTCGACCAGGTGGCGGCGCGGCCGGTCATGCTGGTCCTGTCCGGCCCGGCGGCCGGTGTCGGCGCGCTCAAGGGCTGCGCGGCGCCGGGTGAGAAGGCCAACCTGATCTCGATGGAAATCGGCGGCACGAGTTGCGACGTGATGGTGATGGCGCGCGGCGACGTGCCGGTCACCGACGAGCTCATCATCGACGGCTATCACCTCACGACGCCGTCGGTGGAGATCCACACGGTCGGCGCCGGCGGCGGCACGATCGCCTGGGTCGACGATGCGGGCCTCCTTCATGCCGGCCCGCAGGGCGCCGGTGCACGGCCGGGTCCCGCGGCCTACGGGCTGGGCGGCGAGAACCCGACCGTGACCGATGCGCAGCTCGTGCTGGGCCGCCTGCGTCCCGGTCCGCTGGCCGGCGGCGCCGTCACGCTCGACGCCAACCTTGCGCGCAAGGCCATCGAAACCAAGCTCGCCAAGCCGCTCGGCCTCTCGGTGGAAGACGCGGCGGCCGGCGTCATCCGCCTGCTGGAGCAGAATCTGCTGCATGCCGTCGAACGCCTCAGCATCGAACGCGGCCACAATCCCGCGACCTTCACCCTCGTCGCCGCGGGCGGCGCCGGACCGATGCACGGCACAGCAGTCGCGCGCGCCTTGGGCAGCCGCCGCGCCCTGCTGCCGCGCGCCGCCGGTGCCTTCTGCGCCATGGGCATGCTGCAATCCGACGTGCGGCAGGATTACCTGCAGGTCTTCCTCGCCGACCTCGACAAGGTCGAGACCTCGGCACTCGAAGCCGGCTTCGCGCAGATCGAAGCGCGCGCGCGCGAAGCGCTGGCGCGTGACGGCTTCGGCGCCGACGAGGTCGCGATCGAACGCCAGCTCGACCTGCGTTACGACGGCCAGCAATGGCCGGTGCGCGCGCCGCTGTCTGCATCGGGCTTCGATGCCGCCGCGGCCCGCAAGGCTTTCGAGGCCGAGCACCAGCGCTTGTTCGGCCACATCCAGCCCGGCGGCCGCATCGACATCACGGCGTTGCGCGTCGTGGGCCGCGGCCGGCTCGACTGGACGCCGCCCGCTGCACGCGCAGCCCAGACCGATGCGCCGAGCCCGCGCGAGACGCGAAAGGTCTGGATCGATCCGGCGACCGGCTGGCTCGACGTGCCGATCTACGACGGTGCCGACCTGCGCCCCGGCTGCCGACTCAACGGTCCGCTGCTGGTCGAGGAACGCACGACCACCGCCTTCGTCGGCCCCAACGACCTGCTCGAAGTCGACGAGCGCGACGATTTCCTCGTGCATGTCGGCGGCGCAAATGCCGCGTAACTCTCATCCACACAACCTCATCCTGAGGAGCGCGCCACGGGCGCGCGTCTCGAAGGATGGGCAACAGGCAAGGTGCTCGTGCCGACCCTTCGAGACGGCCGCTGCGCGGCCTCCTCAGGGTGAGGCGAATTGGAGGGTCCGCCGATGAACCTCGATCCCGTCACGCTCGCGCTGGTGCAGAACCGGCTCGACCATATCTCGCACCAGATGGGCTGGGTGATGACGCGCACCGCGCGGTCGCCGATCTTCAGCCAGAGCCACGACTTCTCCTGCTTCATCGCCGATTCACGCGGCACCTTGATCAGCCAGGCCGACGGCATCCCGATCCATACCGGCGGCGGTGGCTTCGCGGTGCGTGCCATCCTGCGCGACTTCAAGGACGACATCGCGCCCGAGGACGTGTTCCTGCTGAACGATCCCTACACGGCGGGCGGCAACCACCTGCCCGACTGGGTGATCACGCGGCCGGTGTTCGTCGGCAGCAAGCTCGTGGCCTTCGCCTGCAACCGCGCCCATCAGGCCGACATCGGCGGCGGGGCGGCCGGCACCTACAACTCGGCGGCCACCGAGATCTTCCACGAAGGCATCCGCCTGCCGGTGCTGAAACTGATCGAATCTGGCAAGGTCCGCGACGATCTCTGGCGCCTCCTGATGCTGAACACGCGCCTGCCCGAGGCGCTCGACGGCGACCTGCGCGCCATGATCGGCTCGACGCGCATCGGCGCCGAACGCCTCGCGCTTCTGGTCGAGGAACTGGGCGTCGATCGCGCCGATGAATTCTTCGAGGGCGTGCTCGACCATGCCGACCGCCGGTTCCAGACCTGCATCGACCGCCTGCAGCAGGGCGTGTGGAAGGGCGAGGAACCGGTCGACAACGACTGCTTCGAGCCGATCGACGCGAAGATCGCTGTCGCGATCACAGTGAAGGACCGCAGGCTGGTCGTCGATTTCACCGGCACCTCGCCGCAGGTGCGCGGCTTCAAGAACAGCTCGATCGCCAACTCGACCTCGGCGGTGTTCATGTCGCTGGCCTCGTTCTTCGAGCCCGACCTGCCGAAGAACGAAGGCGCCTTCCGCAGCGTCGAGATCCGGCTGCCCGAGGGCACGCTGGTCAATGCGCGCATGCCGGCGCCGATGACCATGAACACGGTGTTCGTGGCGCACGAGATCATCCACGCGATGTGGAAGGCGCTGGCGCAGGCCCTTCCCGAGCGCGCCTCGGCCGGCTGGTCGAAGGCGGTACATGCCGTCACGGCGGGCCTGCGAGAGGATGGCGGCCGCTACGTCATGTACCAGTGGGCCGGTGCGCCGGCCGGCGGTGGCGTCGAGGGCCGCGACGGCTTCCACCTGATCGGCCATCTCATCACCCTGGGCGGCCTCACCCTGCCCAACCTCGAGACCTACGAGCAGCTCTACCCCGCCCGCTTCCGCCGGCAGGAGTTGCGCCGCGACACCGCGGGTGCCGGCCGCTTCCGGGGCGGCGCCGGATGCGACTACGAGGTCGAGATGTTCACCCCGGCCGACTACGCCTTCCGTGGCGAGGGCGCCGGTGCACCGTCGAGCTTCGGCGTCGCGGGCGGCCAAGCGGGCGCCGGCGGCGAGGTCGTACTGACCCTGGCTGACGGCCGGCGCGTCCAGGCCCCGAAATACGGTGTCGAACGGCATGGGCCGGGCACCTACCGCGCGCTATCGCCGGGCGGCGGCGGCTATGGCGATCCGAAGACCCGCGATCCGGGGCGCGTGCTGCGCGACGTCCGGGATGGCATCGTGAGCGTCGAGAGCGCGGAAATGGACTACGCTGTTGCAATCGACGCGAACGGCCGCCGCGTGGATGCGGCGCGCACGGCCCGGTTGCGCAAGCACCTGCCCTGAAACCGCCATCTGCCGTTCGGCTGGCGGTGGGACGCGTCGCACTCGTCTTGCCGCAACGCGAGATCCCGACTTAGTTTCCTCCCGACAATGAAAACAACACGGGAAGGACTTCACATGATCCAGCGCCGTACTTTCGTGGCCGGCACAGCCGCCGCCCTCGCCCTGCCCTCGATCGCCTTCGGTCAGAGCGGCCAGATCCGCCTCGTCGTGCCTTACGGTCCGGGCGGCTCGACCGATACGGCCGGCCGCGTCCTGGCCGAGCGCATGGCGGCCGATACGGGCAAGAACATCGTGGTCGAGAATCGGCCAGGCGGCGGCACGATGGTCGGCATGGTGAACGTGGCCAAGAGCAAGCCCGACGGCACCAGTCTGATGATCCTGACCACCACGGCGGCGCTGCAGCCGGCGTTCGACATCCCGATGCCGATCGATCCGCAGAAGGACCTCGCGCCGGTCGCACAGCTCGCCGACATTCCCTGCGTGCTCGCGGTCAATGCCAACAACCCGGCCAAGACCTTCGCCGAGTTCATCGAATGGGTGAAGGCACAGCCCGGCCCCGTGCACTACTCGACCTCGAGCTCGGGCGGCCTGCCGCATCTGTGGGGCGAGGTGATCGCCATGCGCACCAACGGCAAGCTCCAGCACATCCCCTACAAGGCCGCCGCCGAGGCGCTGCGCGATGCGGTCGCCGGCCACGTGCCGGCCTTCGTCGACGTGACCACGCCGGTCGACGCGCAGATCCGCGCGGGCACGATGCGCGGCCTGCTGTGCGGCGCCAAGAGTCGCGTCGCCAACATCCCGACCGTGCCGGTGGCGAGCGAACTCGGCATGCCGGAGCTCGAGGCCGCGGTCTACTTCGGCGTGGCGACGACAGCCGGCACGCCGCGCGAGACCATCCAGGAACTCAACGCCGCCGTGAATGCCGCGCTGAAGGCCGAGGCGGTGCGCGAGCGGCTGACGTCGCTGGGCTTCATCCCGACCGGCGGCACGCCAGAAGCCTATGCCAAGCGCCTGGCAGACGAGACCGTGCGGTGGCGCAAGGTCATCAAGGACGCGAAGATCCCGGCCCCGACCTGAACGTCGGGACTTGCCAGCCTAGAACGAACCAGTGAACTCGAACTCGATCAAGTTCCTCACATTGTCGATCTTCCAGGAGCTGAGGCGGCGCAGGAAGCTCTGCCCCAGCAGGGCCCGGCTCCGTGCCGGGCTGACCGAAGCCATGACATTCTCCATCGTGCGCTCGCCGATCCTGATCGAGCGCAGGCGCACGATGCGCTGCTGAAGGCCGCTGCCGTCGGCCAGGGTGAAGCGCCGCTGGCCGAGCGAGTCCACCTCCGTGAGCGTGCCGTTGCGCTTCAGCTCCTCGGCCAGCTCCTCCGGTATCTGGACGTTTGCCGCGCCGGAATCGACGATGAAGTACGCCGTCGAGGTGCCGTTCACCGTCGCCGGCAGGACGAACACACCGCCCATCCGCTGGAACTGTTGCGTCGCCCGCGCGAGCGCCGCGTCCTTGAGCGCCTTCTCGCTTGGCTTGCCGGCGGCCAGATCGCCACCGCACGGCGTCCAGCCCGCCGGTGCCGTCCCTTCGCCGGGACCGTAGCAATGGTTGGCAGCCGACAGCAGCTTCGAATAGGTGTCGCGCTGCTCGCAGGCACCGATCGCCTCGATCGCCGGCGTCGCGGAATTGCGACAGAGTGCGTTGCTCGCCTGCCACTGGGCGACGAACTGCGCAGCCTCGCCGCCGGTTTGTGCCCGGAGGGGACCACCTGCGGGAATTGCTGCCGCAAGGGCCAAAACCAGAAGTGCCGTTCTCATATCTCAGCCGCCTTATCGATGACGTGTGAGGCGTTGCGTCCTTGCTAGCGATCCTTCGCCATCTCAGCCTTTTCGAGTGCAGCCGCGGGGTCCTGCGTCAGGTCGGCATGCAGGAACTCGCGTGTCTCGGGGATCGCGAGGTGGAGATTGTCGAGGTCGTGGACCTGGACATCGAGTGAGGCCGCCTTCGCACCGAGAACGTGCCCGCCGCTCTTGCGGTCCTCGGTCAGGAAATGCAGGTGCCATCCCGCGACGCCGATCGTGCGTGAATAGGCCGGCGTCCAGAAGCCCAGCATCGTTCCCCTGACGTCCTTCCGCCGGAACTCGGCCTGGGCATCGGTCGCCTTGTCGAGATGCACGCCCGCCTCAACCTTGCAGGCGACCCGCCAGTAAATCTCCTCGAACTGACCATCCAGACGCACCGCGAAGAAGAGGTTGTCAGAGCGGCGCAGACCGTCGAGCGCGGCGATGAGAGACGACATGGACTCGATGTTCTCGATCCTGCCGCGATGCTGCGGGTGGAAATTCGTGAGGGTGGCGAACGGCACGGACGCATTGTCGGACGGCAAGGTGATGCTGCCGTCCGCATGGGCCTGGTAGAACGCGCCGTCGAGGACGACCATCTCGCCATCCAGCCCCTCGAAGGTGCCGAGACCGAAGTCGCCGTGCGGCCTCAGACCGCCCACCGTAACCGCCTTGTTATAGACGCCTTGCACCAGCGCCCCTGTCGTCGAAACCTGGAAGAGGGTCGAATGGTCGAGACCCAGCGCATCGGACAGCGCCTTCGACACGAAATGACGCAACGGCTCCCCGGTCTTTTCGCAATGAGCGACCAGCGCGTCCATCAGGGACTGATATACTTCCGTCGTGAGCCGGGGCATTGCTACATCCTTCCTGTCGGCGGGCGCGGCGCCTGCCCGCTGGTCATGATCGCGCGGACACGGCCTGGAATCGAGAGCGGAGCAACACGATGAGCGATCCGAAGAACGGCGCGCACCTTCTGGTGCGAAACCTCGAAGCCCAGGGCGTCGGATACATATTCGGCATTCCCGGCGCAAAGATCGATCCCGTCTTCGACGCACTGGTCGAGTCGAAGATCAAGCTGGTCGTCTGCCGGCATGAGCAGAACGCGACCTTCATCGCGGGTGGGCTGGGCCGGCTGACCGGCAAGGCCGGCGTCGTTCTCGTGACCTCCGGCCCCGGCGTGTCCAACCTGGCCACGGGCCTCGCCACTGCCAACACCGAAGGCGATCCGGTGGTGGCGCTGGGCGGCGCCGTCCCGATCGCCGACCGGCTGAAGCAGGCGCACCAGAGCATGGACACGGTGGCGCTGCTGCGGCCCATTACAAAGTACGCCGCCGAGATCGATTCGCCGTCGGCGATCTCCGAAGCGACCGCCGCGGCGTTTCGCGCCGCCGAATCTGGCCGCCCCGGCACCGCCTTCCTCGCCCTGCCCAAGGACGTCATGAAGGCCCCGGCTCCCGGCCCCGTGCTCACCCCGGCGACCATCCCGGCAATGGGCGCGGCCAGCACCGAGGCGATCGCTGCTGCCGCCGCCATGATCGAGGCGGCGGAACGGCCGGTGGTGCTGCTCGGCATGCTGGCGAGCCAGGGTGCCGTTTCCCAGGCGGTTCGCGCGCTGCTCGCGCGCACGCGACTCGCCGTCGCCGGCACCTACCAGGCCGCGGGCGTCGTGCCGCGCGACCGGCTCGACTGTTTCGGCGGACGGGTCGGCCTGTTCCACAACCAGCCGGCCGATCGCCTGCTCGACGAGGCCGACGTCGTGATCACGGTGGGTTTCGACCCCGTGGAATACGACCCCGCGCTCTGGAATGCCGGACGCAAGCGCAAGCTGATCCACATCGACTGCATCCCGGCGGACTACGACCAGTGCTACCGTCCGGACATCGAGCTCATGGGCGACAGCGCCGCCACGCTGCGCGCCCTGTCGACGCTTCTGCAGCCGAAGGAGCGCCCGGTACAGTCGGGCCTGCTGGCCGAGATTCAACGCGAGCGAGGGGTCGTCGCAGCGGAGGCCGCCAGGCGCACTGGCACGCCCGTCCATCCGCTGCGGCTGGTGTACGAACTGCAGAAGCTGATCGATGAGGACGTGACCCTCTGCTCGGACATGGGCTCGTTCCATATCTGGATGGCGCGGCATCTCATCAGCCACCGGCCGCGACAGATCCTGATCAGCAACGGCCAGCAGACCCTGGGTGTGGCACTGCCCTGGGGCATTGCCGCCTGTCTCGCCGAGCCCGGCCGCAAGGTGTTGTCGGTGTCGGGCGATGGCGGTTTCCTGTTCTCCGCCGTCGAGCTCGAGACGGCGGTGCGCCTCAAGTGCAACTTCGTGCATCTGGTCTGGATCGACGGCAGCTACAACATGGTCGGCATCCAGCAGGTCGCCGCCTATGGCCGAGATTCGGGCGTGCATTTCGGGCCCGTGGACCTGGTGAAGTTCGCCGAGGCGATGGGCGCACAGGGCCTCATGATCAAGGATGCCGACGACGTCGGCCCGACGTTGCGCAAGGCGATGGCAATGGAAGGTCCGGTCCTGGTCGGCGTGCACGTCGACTATCGCGACAATCCCCGCCTGATGGCGGCGATGCACGAGGACGTCATCATCTGATGTCCTAGTCGACCACGGTCCGCAATCAGCGCAGGCCGTAGGACCGGCGGCCGGCCGAGGTCAGGTCGACCGCCCAGGCGCCGAGCAGGCAGAGGAAGGCCAGGATCGCGCCGAGCGAGCGGACGTGGTTCCATGACGCCCACGGCACCCAGAAGTCCTTCCAGTAGCTCGCGGCATTGGCATCCGCCCCGGCCACGGTGGCCAGCGTCTCGTTCAACGGCACGTTGACCTGCAGGGTGACGCCGATCACGGCGGCGGCGTAGATCAGCGCCGCGAGCCCGGCGAGGCGCGCCGCGCCACGATGCCCCGCCGAGCGCGCGCCGAGCGCCGCCAGCAGCGGCATGACCAGTGCGCCGAAAAAGACGATGGCGAAGAGGGGACTGCGCACGATGGTGTTGATGCCGTGCATCGAATTCACAGCCGACATGGCGCCCCCGAGATCGAGACCCGGCATGACGATGGTCGAGAAGGAATAGAAGATGCCCGCGTTCAGCGCGGTGCACAGCAAGGCGAGGACGAAGAAGACGTGGCGCATCCCTGAAACTCCGCTGACCCACCCTACGACGCTGCAGCCCTAGCCGAGGCCGTTGCCGCCGTAAAGCCACTCCAGAGAGTCGAGCCACTGAGCCTGTGTCCGCGCACCCATCATGGCGTTGCGCAAGGCGGCGTGCGGCCCAGCCGGATGATAGACGTGGTCGCCCATGGCGCGGGACATCAGCTGGGTTCTGGCTGTGCGCAGGACGCGGCGGTCGCGGTAGGTGACGAGCCCGGTCTCGACGGAATCGCCGCGCGACAGCGAATCGGCGAGGCAGACCGCGTCCTCCATCGCCATGCAGCCTCCCTGTGACATGTACTGCAGCATGGGGTGTGCAGCGTCTCCCAATAGGGCCACCCTTCCGTCGACCCAGCGGTCGATCGGATCGCGGTCACAGAGAACCCACATGTGCCAGTTCCGGCCACGCTCTATGATGTTCTGCGCCCGTTCGCAGACATGGGTGAATCCCTTGCGCACCTCTTCCGTCTCGACGGGCCTGCCGGCAACGGGCTCGGACGCGTGGTTATGATAGGTCACGACCAGGTTGAAGAGCTTCCAGCCCGAGAGCGGGTAGTGGACGATGTGGCACTTCGGCCCGGCCCACAGGGTGGCGGCGTTCCAGCGCAATTCCTCCGGCATCTGGTCGGTCGGAATCACCGAACGGTATGTCGTATGTCCCGAGACCCGCGGCGGCCCGTCGTTGGCGACCTGCGCCCGCACGTTCGACCACAGCCCGTCGGCGCCGATCAGCGCACGGCCCCTCACCGTCTCGCCCGTGCGCAGCCGGGCGGTGACCGATGCACCATCCTGCTCGTAGCCGGTGACTTCGGCGCTGGTGCGCAAGTCGATCAGGGGATGATCCTCGCACCCCTTCAGCAGCACACCGTGCAGGTCGCCGCGGTGCACGACGGCGTAGGGATTGCCGAAGCGCGCGCGGAACCTGTCGCCGAGATCGATGTGGCAGATCTCGCCGTCGGCCAGCGCATCCATCAGCCGAAGCTGATCGATATAGACCGCCATGCCGCGCGCCGCCTCGCCGACGCCGAGCCGGTCGAAACAGTGGAAGGCGTTGGGGCCGAGCTGGATCCCCGCGCCGATCTCGCCGAGGCGGCTCGCCTTCTCCAGCACCTGCGAGGCGATGCCCTTCTGGGCGAGCGCCAATGCCGTCGCCAGTCCGCCGATGCCGCCGCCGGCGATGAGGATCCTATCTGGGGCCACCGATGACCTTGTCGTCGTGCAACTGGGCGATCTCGTGCCCGGGCAGGCCGAGAATACCCGAAAGGATCTCGTCCGTATGCTGGCCCAGGACGGGTGCCGGCTGCGGCGGCTGGCGCGGCACGGCGCCGAACTGCATCGGCGAGGCGGCCACCGGATAGCGCCCGATGCCGGGCTGGTCGAGGATCGTGAACATCGGATTGTCGAGCACGTTCACCCGGTCGGCGGCCAGTTCGCGGAAGGTCTGGTAGGGCGCCCACAGGGCACCGGCCTTCTTGAGAGCGGCCGAAACCTCCGCGGCATCGTGCGCGGCGACCCACGGCTCGATCACGGCGATGAGCTCGGCCCGGGCGTTCCAGCGGCCGGCATCGCTCTTCAGGTCGACGCCCGTCTCGGCCTCGATCCTCTTGAAAGCATCGGCAAAACCGCCGGCAGTGGCCAGCGCGTCGACATGGCGGTCCGAGAAGATGCAGATCATCACGAAGCGGCCATCCTTCGTGCGGAAGTCGCGTCCGAAGGTGCCGAAGATCTCGTTGCCAAAGCGCGGGCGATCGACTTCGTTCACGACTGCTTCGCCGATGTAGCCCAGCGCCGAGGTGGTCGCGAGGGCCATGTCCTGCAGCGGCAGCACGATCTTCTGCCCCTGCCCCGTCATGCGCCGGTGACGCTCGGCCGCCAGGAGCGACAACGCGCCGGCATAGGCGGCGGCGAGGTCCCAGGGTGGGCAGACCGCATTCACCGGTCCTTCATGGCCGACCGGGCCGGTGACCATGGGAAAGCCGGTGATGGCGTTCACCGTGTAGTCGACATGGGCCGAACCGTCGCGCGCACCGATGATGTTGAGCGCGATCAGGTCGGCACGCTTCTTCGCCAGCTCCTCGTAGGCCAGCCAGCCGCGCGCCGGCATGTTGGTGGTGAAGATGCCAGCACCCTCGCCCGGTGCGGTGATCAGCGCCGTGAGCAGCTCGCGACCCTTGGGATTGCGCAGGTCGACGGCGATCGAGCGCTTCCCCTTGTTGAGGCCGGCCCAGTAGATCGAGCGGCCATCCTCGGTGACCGGCCAGCGCTCATTGTCGAGGCCGCCCCTGATGTCGTCGAAGCGGATTACGTCGGCGCCCATCTGGGCCAGCGTCATGCCCCCCAGGGGCGCGGCGATGAACGCCGAACCCTCGACGATGCGGAGGCCCGCAAGAATCCCTGTCATGTGCGTTTCCCGTGTTTATTGCTTTTTTCTTACTTGCGGCCGAGCGTGTGCTCGCGCTTCTCCAGCCACCAGCCATATTCCGGCGTCCACAGGTCGAAGTCGGGATCGCAGCCCAGCGCTTGGGCGGCGTGCAGTGCCCAGAACGGCTCGTAGAGCGCCTGGCGGCCGATCGCGATCAGGTCGGCGTCGCCCGCCTGCAGGATCGCCTCGGCCTGCGGCCCGTCGAGGATCAGGCCGACGGCCATGGTCGAGATACCCGCCTGCTTCTTCACGGCCGACGCGAACGGCACCTGGAAACCGAGGCCGCGCTTCACGCCCGCCGCCGTCGCGGCACCGGCTATGCCACCGGAAGAGCAGTCGATCACGTCGACGCCGATGGCCTTCAGCTCCTGCGCGAAGGCCACTGTGTCGTCGACGTCCCAGCCGCCGCCGCCATCGACGGCCGAGACACGCACGAACAGCGGCTTATGCTCCGGCCATGCCTGGCGCACGGCGCGCGCCACATCGAGCGGGAAGCGCATGCGGCCGGCGCGGTCGCCGCCATACTGGTCGTTGCGCGTGTTGCTGATCGGCGAGAGGAACTGCGCGAGCAGGTAGCCGTGCGCCCCGTGCACCTCGAGAACGTCATAGCCCGCGGCGTCGGCACGCTTCGCGGCGGCCGCGAACTTCTGCACCAGCTCCTCGATCTCCGCGACGGACAGGGCGCGTGGCTTCAGCCAGCCTTCGGCCGCCGCGAGATCGGTCGGGCCGACCACTTCCCATTTCTTCCAGCCGGCGCCTTCCGGTCCGAACTGGCCGCGCTTGTCGAAGGTGCGCGGCGTCGAGCCCTTGCGACCCGAATGGGTGATCTGCGTCGCCGACAGAACGCCCTCGCCGCGGATGAAATCGGTCAGCCGCTTGTGGCTCGCGATCTGGCTATCGTCCCACAGGCCGAGATCGCCCTGGGTGACGCGGCCGCGCAGCTCCACGGCGCAGTTTTCGGTGAACACGGTGCCGAACCTGCCCAGCGCGAACTTGCCGAGATGGACGAGGTGAAAGTCGTTCACCAGCCCGTCCGTCGCGCGAAACTGGACCATGGGCGAAACGACACAGCGGTTTGGCGCGGTGACGCCACGCATCGTGAGCGGCGTGAAGAGAAGCGGTTTCTGCAAAGGTCGGTCCCCCGGACGGGATGGCTTTCGGAAAGCCGAGCATAGACCGGGCCGGCCAGCCCGGCCTATCCTCCCCGGCATGTTTGACCTCGTCATCCGAAACGGAACCGTGATCGATGGCTCCGGCGCCCCGCGCCGCGTCGCCGATGTTGCAGTGCAAGGCGGAAAGATCGCCGCCGTTGGTGCCAAGCTGGGCGCCGGCAAGCGCGAGATCGACGCCGAGGGATTGATCGTCGCCCCCGGCTTCGTCGACATCCATACCCACTATGACGGCCAAGCGACCTGGGACCCGTTCGTCACGCCCTCCTCGTGGCACGGTGTCACGACGACGGTGTTCGGCAATTGCGGCGTCGGCTTCGCACCGGTGAGGCCCGGAGCCTCGGGTTACCTCATCAACCTGATGGAAGGCGTCGAGGACATTCCCGGCACCGTCCTCAGCGAGGGCGTGAAGTTCAACTGGGAGTCCTTCCCCGACTATCTAGACGCACTGGCCTCGATGGACCGCGCAGTCGACGTCGCGGCACAGCTGCCACATGGGGCGCTGCGCTTCTACGTGATGGGCGATCGCGGCGCCGACCATGCCGAGGTGCCGACCGATCGCGAGATCGAGGAGATGGCCCGCCTCACCGAGGAGGCGCTGCATGCCGGCGCCATGGGCTTCACCACTTCGCGCACCACCAAGCACAAGGCGCGCGACGGCCGCTTCACGCCGTCGCTCAGCGCCCGCGAGGCCGAACTGCTCGGCATAGCCCAGGGCATGAAGCGCGCCGGCCGCGGCGTGCTGCAGGTCAATTCCGATTTCGGTCCCGGCGAGTTCGAGGCGCTGGACGCGGCCGCCCGGCTGGCGGGCCGTCCTCTCTCGTGCCTGCTGGTCCAGGTCGACGCCCAACCCAAGCTGTGGCGCGAGACGCTGGACCAGATCAATGCCGTGCGCCGCAGTGGTCGCGTGGCCAATGCACAGGTCGGTTCGCGACCGATCGGCGTCATCATGGGCCTCGAGACGACGGCGCATCCGTTCGCCGGCCATCGCGCCTGGCTCGACATGCGCAAGCTCACGCCCGAGGAGCGCTACCAGCGGCTCGTCGCCGACGCCGACCTGCGCCGTGTGCTGACAGAGGGCACGCAGGAGCCCAATCCGCGCGCGTTCATGGCCGAGGCCTTCGACCGGATGTTCCCGATCGGTGAACGACCCGACTACGAGCCCGACAGCAAGGATTCGATCGCTTCCATCGCCAAGCGCACGGGCCGCACCCCGCAGGCGGTCGCGCTCGAAGAGATGATGTCACGTGGTGGCAAGGGCCTGCTGATGCTGCCCTTCGAGAACTACGCCTATGGCAGCCTTGATGTGGTGCACGAGATGATCACCGATCCGGCGTCGGTCCTGGGCATCGCCGACGGCGGCGCCCATGTCGGCGTGATCTGTGACGCCTCCTCGCCGACCTCGCTGCTGACCCTGTGGGGCCGCGACCGCACGCGCGGACCGAAGCTCGACCTCGAGTTCCTGATCGCCAAGCAGACGCGCGGCACGGCCGAGGCCTACGGGCTGATGGACCGCGGCCTGCTAGCGCCGGGCCACAAGGCCGATATCAACGTCATCGACTTCGACAGTCTCACCCTGAAGCGCCCCGAGGTGACCTATGACCTGCCGACCGGCGGCCGCCGCCTGATCCAGCGCGCCTCGGGCTACCGGCACACATTCAACGCCGGCGTCGAGACGCTGCAGAACGACGAACTCACCGGCGAACGCCCGGGCCGGCTGGTGCGCGGGGCGCAGGCGGCGAAGTAAAAGCGTCTCAATGGAGCGCGCCACTGGAGTGGCGCGCTCCATTGATAGTCTTCGTATCAAACCGTCATGTGCTTGCGCACGGCCTCGACGTCGAAGGTCTCGCGAGTGCCGGACATCACGACCTCGCCGCGATCCATGACCGCGAAGTCGTCGGCGAGTTCGTGGGCGAAATCGAGATACTGTTCGACCAGCACGATCGCCATGTCGCCGCGCTGGCGCAGGTAGACGATGGCGCGACCGATGTCCTTGATGACCGACGGCTGGATGCCTTCGGTCGGCTCGTCGAGCAGCAGGAGCTTGGGCCGCATGGTGAGCGCCCGGCCGATCGCCAGCTGCTGCTGCTGGCCGCCGGAGAGATCGCCGCCACGGCGCTTCAGCATCGATTGCAGCACCGGGAAGAGCTCGAACACCTCATCCGGCACCTTCTTGTGCTCGCGACTGGCCGGCGCAAAGCCGGTCTCCAGGTTTTCCTTCACCGTCAGCAGCGGAAAAATCTCTCGGCCCTGCGGCACCAGCGCCACACCTCGGCGCGCGCGCTCGTAGGGCGGCAGCTTCGAGACTTCCTGGCCGTCGACCGAGATCGTGCCCGAGGCGATCGACTGCATGCCCGAGATGGCGCGCAGCAGACTGGTCTTGCCGACGCCGTTGCGGCCGAGAAGGCAGGTCACGCGGCCGATCGTGGCCGACAGCGACACGCCGCGCAGCGCCTGGGCGGCGCCGTAGTAGAGATTGACGTTCTGGACTGAAAGCATCGTCATCGCCCGAGATACACTTCGACGACGCGCGGATCGGCGCTCACCTGGTCGAGGGTCCCCTCGGCCAGCATCGAGCCCTCGTGCAGCACCGTCACCTTCACGCCGAGCGCGCGCACGAAGCTCATGTCGTGCTCGACCACCACGACCGAATGCGTCTTGTTGATCTCACGCAGCACCTGCGCTGTCGTCTCCGTCTCGACGTCGGTCATGCCCGCGACCGGTTCGTCGACCAGCAGCAGCTTGGGATCCTGCGCCAGCAGCATGCCGATCTCCAGCCACTGCTTCTGGCCATGGCTGAGACGGGCCGCCAGCATGTGCTGCTGCGCTTCCATGCGGATGATCGACAGGATCTCGTCGAGGCGACGGTTCTCCTCCCGCGTCGGCGTGGCGAGCAGCAGCTTGTACCAGCTGCGCAGGCCGGCCAGCGCCAGCAGGAGATTGTCGCGCACCGTGTGGCTCTCGAACACGGTCGGCTTCTGGAACTTCCGGCCGATGCCGAGCGTGGCGATGCTGGCCTCGTCGAGCTTGGTGAGATCGGCCTGGCCGTCGAACACGACCTCGCCGGTGTCGGGCCGCGTCTTGCCGGTGACCACGTCCATCATGGTGGTCTTGCCGGCGCCGTTGGGACCGATGATGGCGCGCATCTCGCCGGGCTCGATCAGCAGCGACAGGTTGTTCAGGGCCCGGAAGCCGTCGAACGACACCGTGACGCCGCTCAGGTAGAGCAGCGCGGACGTGCTTCTCATCGTCGGGGCGTTCATGCCGGCGCCCTCGCCTTGCGGGCCTGCGACCGGTTCTTCACTTGGCCCCACAGGCCCACGATGCCCTTGGGCAGCAGCAGCGTGACGACGATGAAGAGCGCGCCGAGCGCAAACAACCACACCTCCGGCAGGGCACCCGTCAGCCAGGTCTTGCCGAAGTTCACGAGGATGGCGCCGATGATCGGGCCGATAAGCGTGCCGCGGCCACCGACCGCGACCCACAGAACGGCCTCGATGGAGTTGCCGGGCGCGAATTCGCCAGGGTTGATGATGCCGACCTGCGGCACGTAGAGCGCGCCCGCGATCCCCGCCATGGCCGCCGACAGCACGAAGACGAAGAGCTTGAAGCCCTCGACCCGGTAGCCGAGGAAGCGCATGCGGCTTTCGGCGTCGCGCACCGCGGTGAGCGCCTTGCCGAAGCGCGAGCTCACGACCGCGGCAGAGACGACGAGGCCGAGGGCGAGCGCCACCGCCGATGCGAAGAAGAGCGCGGCGCGCGTCTCGCT
>JAGNNA010000380.1 GCA_017990895.1 Reyranella sp. | reverse complement strand
CGGCTTGCCCGCGACCGTCTGCCAGAAGGGCAGCTCCTCGCCGTAATAGTCGCTGTCGTAGGTGAAGCCGCCTTCGTCGATCAGCAGGCGACGCGTGTTCACGCTGGGTCCATAGCGGCAGTACCAGCCGGCCGGCCGCTCGCCGACGGTCTGCTCCAAAGACTTGATGGCCTTCTGGATGTGCTCGCGTTCCTCCTCTTCGGAGAGCTGGAAGTGTCGCACCCAGCGCCAGCCGTGGCAGCAGACATCCCAGCCGGCGGCGCGGATCGCCTCCGAGGCCGGCGGGTTGCGCTCCAGCGCCAGCGCGCAGCCGAACACGGTGAGCGGCATGCCGCGTTCCAGGAAGGCGCGATGGATGCGCCAGAAGCCGACCCGGCTGCCATACTCGAACATGCCTTCGCCGGCGAGGTCGCGGCCCTTCAGGCCGATCGAGGAGGTGCTCGATTCGGTAAGGCCGGTTTCGGTGTAGCCCTCGCCATCCTGGACCGAGGGCTCCGAGCCTTCCTCGAAGTTCACGACGAAGTTGATCGCGAGTCGCGCGCCGCCCGGCCATTTCGGATCGGGCGGGTTGGGGCCGTAGCCGATCAGGTCGCGTTTCGATTGCCAGTTCATGCGGGTCTCCTCACCAGTTCGGCGCCCATCTGACGGGCGATGTCGGCGATCTTGTCGTTCCAGGTGCGCATCGACAGCGTGCGTACGCCGGCACGCAGGCAGGCGAGCGCGTAGCCCGGCGCGTCGCCGCAATCGACGATCAGCGTGAAGGCCACGTCCGGGAACTCCTCTCGCGCACGTTCCTGCAGAGCACCGAGATAGCCAGCGCCATAGAAGGAGGCGGCATCCTCAGGCGTCAGCAGCACCGGCGCCGTGCCCGCCGCGCGCGCGGCGAGCAACGCCGTCTCGGTCTGCTTCCAGTCGCGTACCACCACGATCTCGTCTGCCATGGCAGGCGATACTACTCATTCAGGCCCTTGCCCGGATAGGGATGGGTCTTGATCCAGTGGCGCGCGATGTCGAGGCGGCGGGTCACCCAGACGCCCTCGTGTTTCTGGATGTGGTCGAGCAGGCGCTGCAGGCCGACGGCGCGTGCCGGATGGCCGATCAGGCGCATGTGCAGGCCGATCGACATCATCTTCGGCTGCGTGGCGCCCTCGCGGTAGAGCATGTCGAAGGCGTCGCGCACGAAGGAGAACCACTGGTCCGACGTGCCGATGGCGGCGCCGAACTGGCCGTCATTGTTGGTGACCGAATAGGGCACAACGAGCTGCGGCTTGCCGTCGACAGTGACCCAGAAGGGCAGCTCCTCGCCGTAGTAGTCGCTGTCGTACAGGAAGCCGCCTTCCTCGACGACGAGGCGGCGCGTGTTCACGCCGGGTCCATAGCGGCAGTACCAGCCGAGCGGCCGCTCGCCGGTCATCTTCCGGATGGCGGCGATCGCCTTGCGGATGTGCTCGCGCTCCGTGGCCTCGTCGAGTTCGTAGTGCTTGATCCAACGCCAGCCGTGTGAGCAGACGTCGAAGCCCGACTTGGCGATGGCCGCGGAGGCCTCGGGATTGCGCTCCATGGCGAGGCCGCAGCCGAAGATCGTCATCGGCAGGCCGCGCTCCTGAAAGAGCCGCATCAGCCGCCAGAAACCGACCCGGCTGCCGTACTCGAACAGGCCTTCGGCGGCGAGATCGCGGCCGGTGATCGACTGGCCCATGCCGGCGGCGTCGCTGAGGCCGATCTCGGTATGGCCCTCGCCGTCCTGGATGGAAGGCTCGGAGCCTTCCTCGTAGTTCATGACGAAGTTCACGGCGATGCGCGCGCCGCCCGGCCATTTCGGATCGGGCGGGTTGGCGCCGTAGCCGATGAAATCGCGGTGGACCTCGTAGGGCATCGTCCTTGGCTCCCAATCAGGGAATGCTGATGGTGAAGGGCGGCACGGGCACGAATTCCTCGTCGCCCTTGCCGCCGTCGCGCCACATGAAGACGGCGAAGCGCCCCGGCCGGTCGAGCACGGTGAGGCCGTGATGCCAGGTATCGGGCCGGTAAGTGACACCCTGCTTGCCGGTGGCGATGAAGGCCTTCATGGCGCTCGCGTCGGGACCGCCCGCGGCGGCATGCGGCGCCACGACGATCAGGTAGCGGCTGACATCGAGCGGCATGAACGTCTGGGAGGAAAATTCGTGGCGTTCCAGATAGTCGCTGCGCAACGGCCGGTCCGGCGTCTCCGGCTTCAGGCTGACCGAAAGGCTGGCATGCGCGGTCGGGCGGAGATTGCCGAGTGCATCTTCGTAGTAGGTGCGTCCCGGATCGTCGGGCACGTCGATCACGTCGCCGAACGGCGCGAAGGCTTCCTTGGTGAGGGGCTGGGCAATCAGTTCCATCGGCGGGTCCTCGTCAGTCGCGCATGCGGCGGGTCAGTCCCACCGTCAATTCCATGATCAGCATCAACAGGAAGGCCGCCGCGATCAACACGCCCGACACGGCGGCGATGCGCGGATCGAGCGTCGATTCCATCATGCCCCACATGCGGATGGGCAGCATGTCGGTGCGCGCCGTCGACAGGAACAGCGATACCGGCACGTTGTCGATCGAGGCCATGAAGGCCAGGAACGCGCCGGCAAAGATGCCGGGCGCGATCAGCGGCAGCGTCACGCGGCGCATCGTGTAGAACCAGCTGGCGCCAAGGCTCTGCGAGGAATCGTTCAGCGCCGGATCGAGCTGCGAGATGCTGGCGGACGTCGTTCGAATGATGAACGGCACGGTCACGATCATGTGGCCGGCGATGATCAGGTTCAGCGACGGCCGGAAGCCGATCAGGGTGAAGTACATCAGCGCCGCCAGGCCGAAGGTGAGGCCGGGGAGGACTAGCGGCGACATGAAGAGCCCGTCGGCGGCGCGCGCCAGTCGATGGCGGTTCCGCGCCAGCCCGAGCGACGCCATGCTGCCGAACAGGATGCCGAAGCCGGTCGACCAGGCGGCCACTTCCAGCGAGTTGTAGACGGCGCGATGGATCTGCCTCGACTTCGAAGCGTCGAACAGCGCCTCGTACCATTGCAGCGAAAAGCCGGTCGGCGGGAATTTGAGCGAGCGGCCCTCGGTGAAGGAGGTCGTCAGCACGATCACCACCGGCGCCACGATGATCAGCAGCGCCAAGGTGGCCAGCGTGCCGACCACGAGACTGTAGGAGAGGTCGGCGAAACTGCGGCGCCTACCCATGGACATAGCCTCCGGAGCGGCGGCCCAGGTAGGACAGCGCGCTCACCACGGTCAGCACCGAGACGAGGAGCGTGAGCGAGACCACGGCGGCGAAGGGCCAGTTGAAGACAACCAGCGACTGCTGCCAGATGAGCAGCGGCAGGTAGATCAGGCGGACGCCGCCGATCACGGTCTGGGAGATGAAGGCGGTGGTGGAGCTGGCGAAGACGAGCAGGCAGCCCGCGACCAGGCCCGGCATGCTGAGCGGCACGATCACCTTGAACAGCGTCCGCCAGCGCGAGGCGCCCAGCGCGGAGGAGGCGTCGCGTAGATTGGGATCGAGGCGCGACATCACGCTGATCAGCGGCAGCAGCATCAGCGGCATCTCGATCTGGGTCAGGGAGATCACGAGGCCGAGCTCGGTCTGCAAGAGGCGCAGCGGTTCGGAGATGATGCCGAGCTGCATCAGCAGCGTGTTCACGACGCCTTCACGGCCGAGCACGACGATCCAGGCGAAGGTGCGCACCACCACGGAGAGCAGCAGCGGCATCACGATGATGAAGATCAGTACTTTTTGAAAGCGCGGCGACGCGTCGAGATAGATCAGCGCCAGCGGATAGCCGATCACGATGGTGGCGCACACCGTCTTGAGGCCGAGCAGCATCGTGTCGGCGATCACCTTGTAGCTGAAGGGATCGCCGAGAAACTTGGCCCACTGGCCGAAGCCCGGTTGCGTGATCTTGTCGTCATTGAAGAAGCTGACGCCGACCAGCATGAGGAGCGGTGCCAGGAAGATCGATGCGAAGGCCAGCGCGAGCGGCAGCGCGAGCTGCCACTCGGCGAGCGGCAGTCTTCGCCGGGGGCGCGCCACTCCAGTGGCGCGTTCAGGAGTCATGAGAAGACGCGCCACTGGAGTGGCGCGCCCCCGGCAACGAAGATCACTTCGCCATTTCCTTGTTGAACTTCTCGATCCAGCCGGCGCGCAGCGGATTGATCTTCGCCCAGTCGTGCCGGACGTAGCTCGACATCTCGTCGAGGCTCTTCATCGGCAGGTAGTCGGGAAGCGGGACGTCCTTGTTGACCGGGATGAAGTTGTACGGCGGCTTGGTGAGCGCCTCCTGGACGTCCTTGCCCGCGACGATGTCGAGATACTTGTAGGCGTTCGCGACGTCGGCGGCGCCCTTGGCGATGTGCAGGGTGGTGAGGAAGGTGATGGCGCCGGTCTCGGGCTTCACGAACTCGATGTCGACGCCGCGACCCTTCAGCGTCGCGACGGTCTGGGTGTTGGTGTAGATCACGTCGCACTGGCCTTGCTGGAACAGGCTTGGCATGGCGGCCGGCTGGCCGACCGCGGCGACCTTCGGCAGCACCTTCTTCAGTTCGACCAGCGCCGGTTCGATGTTAGTCTCCGAGCCGCCGAACACCTTGGCGATCTCGATCAGTGACACCGTGCCGAACGTGGTCTGGAAGCCGGTGAGGCCGAGACGCGACACCCAGGGGTCGGTGAACAGATC
>JAGNNA010000379.1 GCA_017990895.1 Reyranella sp. | reverse complement strand
TCGAAGCTCAAACACGGCCTGCGCAAGGCCGCACGACGCACCCACGACGCAATCTACAGCGCTATCGGCGCCCTATTGCCTACCGTCCAGCCCGCAGAGTGCGCCAACTATTTCGCAAAAGCAGGATACGCTCGAACCTAGAGTCTTCCCGCTCTAGTCAAAGAAAGCGAATGCGCGCGCCTCGATGCTCTGCCTCGGCCGTGGATTGGCCGGTGACGTCGGATCGTCGAAGGCGGAATGCAGCGAGAAGCGCGCCCGGCCATCCTTCAGCGAATCGTAGCACTTGATCAGGATCGCCTTGTCCCGCGTCATCTTCGGGAAATAGTACCAGCGGTGATCGGCGTTGTAGACGCCCTGGTAGATCTCGCCGGTGCGGTTGGCATAGACGAGGTCGCAGACCGCCAGGTCGGGCGGCGCGAGGCTCTCGGAGTCGACGAGGCCCAGCGGCGTCATCTCGACGGGCTCACTATCGATGCTGCGCCAGACATTGAACTCGGCAAATCGCTTCTTGAGGCGCCGTTCGGCCTCGTCGGGCGGCAGCAGGTCGCGGACGCGCTGCGGCCCCGACTTCTCCGTGTAGTCGCAATGGACGCTGCGCACCGGTGTCCGCAGGCCACGCTCGACGGCGCGGTCGGCGGTGCGCACCGTGTGATCGAACACCACGACCTTCGACGCGCCGGTCTCGCGCTTGATCAGCGCCTCGACTTCGGCGTGGTACGTCGTGCGCACCTCCTCCTCGTCGTAGAAGTCGCGCACCTGCGTATCGTGGTGCGTCAGAATGAAGGCCTGGCGGTCGAGCGAGAGATCGCGCGCGATCGGGCGGGCATCGTGGATGCGCATCGTGAAGTCGCGGTAGTTGCCGTCGCGCCGGGGCACGCCGGTGCCATGCGGCGGATTGTAGGTCACCGGCTTGATGCTGAGATCGGCAAGATAGTTTACCGGCGCATCGACCCAAGCGGTAGCTGGCCGACGCGTCACGCTGGTCGAGTTGGGAGATCGGACATCCGGCATGGTCGCACCTGTAACTGGCGTTTCCGCTTCAACATCGTGGCTCACATAGCGCGTTCAAGGGCTCGACTCTCATGAGAAGACCTCATGTTCCCCCAACGAAACCGCCTTCAGCGATAGAGCTTGTCGATGGCTGCGGCGCCGAGGCCGACGGTTTCATAGTGCGCCTTGCAGAGCGCGATGTACTGGTGGACGTCAAAATAGCCGTCCGGATCTCCCTTCTCGTCCAGCCAGATCAGCGGTCCCGTGACGATGAAGAACACCTTCATGGGATCTGGATGGTCGTAGGCCACCAGCGTATGGGCCTCACCCGGCGTTTCGTAGATGAAGTCGCCCCTGGTGGCGATCCAGTCATGCTCGAGATAGCCCCATTTACCGGAGATCGTGTAGGCGAAGACCTCGTGCGGATGATAGTGGCGGTTCACCAGTCCCGCCGCCTTGGCCATCAGGATGTCGCACCATTTGTTCTGGCTGGGCGAGATCCAGAGCGGCCGTGACGATACGGTCTCGGTGAAGGGCACGTAGTAGCGCTCGTCGTCGGTCGCCGCGTCGGCGGTGTAGACCTCGGGCAGGGCATCGGGCTGGAAGACCTTCCCGATGGGCTTGAGATCGCGCCAGAATTCCATCCCGTCCTCCTTTGTTTTCTCAGACATGCATGCCGCCGTCAGCCATCACGACGCTGCCGGTGGTGAAGGCGCTCTGCTCGGACGCAAGGAACAGCACTGTGCGGGCGACTTCCTCTGCCTTGGCGTGACGGCCGAGCGGGATCACCGAATCGAGGAACTTGCCCGCATCGGTGCCCAGCGCCCTGCTGAGGCCACTCTCCACTTCACGCTGGAACCCGTTATCGATCGGACCCGGCGCGACGACGTTGACCCTGATGCGGCGCGGAGCCACTTCCTTGGCCACGGTGCGCATCAGGCCGATCAATGCGTGCTTGGAGGCGGCGTAGGCGGCAATCCCCGGATCGCTGGTGACGCCCACCACGCTCGAGGTCATGACGATGCTGCCGCCGTCACGCATCTGCGGCAGGGCGTGCTTGCAGGCGAGGAACGATCCCTTGAGGTTCACCGCCATCACCTGGTCGAACACGTCCTCGGGATAGTCGGCGACCGGGCGGATGACACCGCTCACGCCGGCGTTGCTGAACAGCACGTCGATCGGTCCCCAGCGGGCAACCGTGGCGCTCACGTAAGCGGCCGTGTCCTTCGCACTGGAAACGTCGGCCAGCATCGCGGTTGCGCGTCCCTCAGGCAGCGCCTTCAGCGCCGCCGCAAGTGCATCGCGGTCATGGTCGACCAGCATCACGCGCGCGCCCTCCTGCGCGAAGAGGTGGACGCTGGCGAGCCCCAGGCTGCCGGCCGCACCCGTGACGACGCAGACTTTGCCTTCGAGGATGCCCATACTCACCTCCCGCCGAGATAGGCGCGCCGTACCGCCGGATCGCGGGCGAGGTCGGAGGCTCGACCACTGCCGACGATCCGGCCATTCTCGATCAGATAGCCCCGGTCGGCGATGGCGAGGCTGCGCCGGGCATTCTGCTCGACCAGCAGCACCGAGATGCCGGCGCCGCGGATGTGCTCCAGCGCCCGGAAAAGCTCGCCGCAGAGCAGCGGCGAAAGGCCGAGCGACGGCTCGTCGAGCAACAGGATGTCCGGCGCCGACATCAGCGCCCGGCCGATCGCCACCATCTGCTGCTCCCCGCCGCTCATGGTGCGCGCCGTCTGCTCCAGCCGCTCGGCGAGCCGCGGGAACAGCGCGAGGACAAGGTCGCGATTTTGCGCCTCTGTGGCGCGGGCACGGCGGGCGAAGGCCCCCAGCAGGAGGTTCTCGCGTACCGTCAGGTCACCGAAGATTCCGCGCCCTTCCGGCACCAGGGCGAGGCCCGCCTCGACGATGAGGTGGGCCGGCAAGCCGACCAGTTCCCGGCCGTCGAGCATTGCGGAGGCGCCGGCCACCGGCGGCTGCAGGCCTGCGATGGCCTTGAGCAGCGATGACTTGCCGCCGCCGTTGGCGCCCAGGATCACGACGATCTCGGCCTTGCCGACGGCCAGCGCGGCATCGTCGACGGCGCGATGCTTGCCGTACTGGACGGAGAAGCGGGCAACCTCAAGCATCGGCCCCCTCCCCTGCCCCATCGTCCCCAAGATAGGCCCGGATCACCTCGGGGTCGGCCAGCACCTCCTGCGGCAAGCCGGAGGCGATCAGCCGGCCGGTATTCATCACCAGGCAGCGGCCACAGAGCGAGCGGATCGCGTCCATCACATGCTCGACCAGCAGGATGGTGATGCCCTGCCCACTCAGGGACCGGATGAGCGCGATGCCCTCTTCCAGCTCGGTCGGATTGAGTCCCGCCAGCCATTCGTCGAGCAGCAGCAGATCAGGCCGCAGGGCGAGCGCGCGGGCAAGCTCCAGTCGCTTCTGGTCGATGTAGGTGAGCTCGCCCGGCATGGCGTCGCGCGCACGGGCGAGCCCGACCCGGTCGAGCAGTGCATCGGCTTCGCCGCGAGCCGCTGCGCCCCAGCTGCGGCCCCGGCCGAAAGCGAGACCGGTCAGGACATTGTCGCGGCAGGTGAGCGAGCCCAGTGGCCGCACCAGCTGGAATGTGCGGGCGATCCCCAGGCGCGCGATCTGGTGCGCCGCCTTGCCGGCAATCGCCTGGCCCTTGAGCGCCACGCGGCCGGTATCCGCCTTGAGAGCGCCCGACAGCAGGTTCAGGATCGTCGTCTTGCCCGAGCCGTTGGGGCCCAGCAGGCCCACCACCTCACCGGCGCCAATCGAGAAGGAAAGCGAATCGACGGCGACCAGGCCTCCGAAGCGGCGCGTCAGGCCCTCGACCTGCAGCAATGTGCTCATGCCGCCCGCCACCTCGCGCGCTCGACGGCCTGCTCCACGAGGCCCGCGATGCCGCGCGGGATGGCATAGACGATCAGGATGAAGACCAGCCCGACCATGATGCTAAAATGATTCGGGAAGCGAGCCAGCAGGAACTCGAAGAGCAGCGCCAGCGGCACGACGCCCATCACCGGCCCGTACAGTCGATGCACGCCCCCCAGCAGCGCCATGATGAGCACGGTGAAGGAGATCACCGGATTGAAGGCGATGGCGGGATCGATATAGGTCCAGCGCGGCGCCATGATCGCGCCGGCGAGGGTCATGAACACCGTGCTCAGCACGAACAGCGCCACCTTGGCGCGGGTCGTGTCGATTCCGGAATGCCGGGCCACCGTTTCGTCGTCGCCGATGGCGCGCAATGCGAGGCCGAGTCGGGACCGGCCGATCACGAAACCCGCCGCGAAGACCAGCACGGCGAGCGCGAGGAGCTGCCAGTAGATCTGGGCCGCGGAGATGTCGGTGAAGACGTAGCGGCCGAGCGTGCGGGTCTTGTTGACCTCCCACCAGGTGACGAGCTGACGGACCAGTTCGGCGAGCCCCAGGCTGAAGATCACGAAATAGACGCCCGAAAGGCGCAGCGTGGCCAGCCCGACGATCGCCGCCACGACGATGCCCAGGCCGGTCGCGATCGCCAGCACAGCGCACCACGGCAGGGTTTCGGCAAACACCGCCGTCGTGTAGGCGCCGATGCCGAAGAAGGCGACGGTCGCCAGCGAGACATAGCGCGTCGGTCCGGAGAACAGGCTCCAGGCCGTGGCAAGGACCGTGTAGCTCATGATGTTGATGGCCATCGAC
>JAGNNA010000378.1 GCA_017990895.1 Reyranella sp. | reverse complement strand
AGCATGATCGAAGGGCCGAGCGTGTGGTCCAGCAGGGTCGTCATGCCGCCCACCAGCTCCCGCACCGAAGCCAGTTCCGGATCGAGTTCCTGCCGCCGCGCGAAGGCCAGCATGCGCTGCGTCAGGGTGGCGCCGCGGCGCGCGGCCTGCATGGCATTGTCGATCAGCAGCAGGTTCTTCTCATCCGGCGGCAGGCGCTTGCGTACCAGTTCCAGGCTGCCGATCACGGCGGTCAGCAGATTGTTGAAGTCGTGCGCGACGCCGCCGGTGAGCTGGCCGATCGCCTCCATCTTCTGCGACTGGAACAGCGCCTCGCGCGCCCGCTCCAGCTCGAGCTGTGCCTCGCGCCGTTCGGTGATGTCGCGCGTGACCTTGGCGAAGCCGCGCAGCGTGCCATCGGGATCGCGCACCGGATCGATTACGATGCTCGCCCAGAAGCGCGTACCGTCCTTGCGCACGCGCCAGGCCTCGTTCTCGAACCGGCCCTCGTGGGTCGCGGTGGCAAGTGCGCGTTGCGGCACCCCGGCGACACGGTCCTCCTCGGTGTAGAAGCGCGAGAAATGCTGGCCGACGATCTCTTCCTGGGTATAGCCCTTGATGCGCTGCGCGCCGGCGTTCCACGTCGCGACATTGCCCTCGCGATCGAGCATGTAGATGCCGTAGTCGGTGACGCTCTGCACCAGCAGACGGAATTCCTCCTGGCTACGGCGCAGCGCCTCCTCCGCCGCGCGCCGCCGTGTGATGTCGCGCGTGACCTTGGCGAAGCCCAGCAATGTGCCGTCGGGCGCGCGGATCGGATCCATGACGACATGCGCCCAGAAGCGCGTGCCGTCCTTGCGCACGCGCCAGCCCTCGTTCTCGAACCGGCCTTCGCGCAGCGCGACGTCGAGCGCCAGCGCCGGCAGACCGGAACGGCGGTCCTCCTCGGCATAGAAGCGCGAGAAATGGCTGCCGACGATCTCGGCCGCGGTGTAGCCCTTGAAGCGCTCGGCACCGCTGTTCCAGCTCGCGACGTTGCCCTTGGGATCGAGCATGTAGACGGCATGATCGAGCACACCTTCCATCAGCTGGCGGAATGAGCCGTCATCCAAGGGTTCGCTGGCGGACGCAGGAGCCTTCTGTGAAGGAGCCGACATGGCGCCGCTATATCACAAGTCGCGCCGGCCGGAACGCCCGGCGACCGCGCGCGCTAACCGAACCGCAGCGCATCGAAGAACTGCGCGACGAGCGGGCTGCCGAGCTGGGACATCGGTCCCTGCGCGATCTGGGAGTAGACCGCCTGCGGGGTGAGATAGAGACGCGCGCGCACGAAGCGATCGCCTGCCGCCGCCACGACGAACTCGCGGCCGGTGAGCAGCCCGGTTTCGATCTGGCGCTGCTCCCGCACCGTGCTGCCCGGCCAGCTCTTCATCATGCCGGCCTGCGCCTGCTCCAGCGCGGTCACGAGGGCGGCCCCCGACGGAACCGGGTGCGGACTGGCCGGGACAACGTCCAGCAGTTCGAGGGCGATCCGGCCCGGCAGCATGTAGACGTAGGAATTGAGAGTCCCGTTGTGGGTCGGCACCTGAAGGTAACGGTAACCCAGCGGCATCCTGAGGCGATAGCGGTTGTCGGGGCCCGAGATGGCAACCCACACGGCCTCCGCCCGGGCCGTCGTGGCGGGCGCGATCAGCCCTGCTCCCGCGGCAGCCGCAATACCCGTCATCATGAAGTGTCGACGATCCATGACGTCACCTCCGGTCGAAGTCCCTATCCTGCCTCATGCCGAGCCGCGCGCAACGGCAGAACGGGCTCAGCCGCCGGTCAACCTGTACTGCCGCTGAAAGAAGGCCGAGTGCAGGCCGCCCTCGGGCGGACGCGCGGAGATGTGCTGCGTGACCTGGGCTTCCTCCGAACCGTTGCCCGCGACCATCAGCATGACGTGGTTCACCGGGATGGTCTTCAGCGTCCCACATCTCAGCAGCTCGTCGAAGACCTGCTCGGGCTCGCCCTCGGGGACGGGGATCCAGTATCGGATCGCGTTCAACATGCTCCGCGTGCGGGCGTCCTGCGTCCGGTAATCGCCGTCGACATAGTGCGTGCCCAGCGTCTCGATGCGGGCGATGCAGATCGGCTCGCCGGCGGCCGCCGGATCCTCGAGGCTGTGGTCGGTATGCAGCCCATGCGGCTCGGGAAAGACGAACCGGCCATAGGCATAGTGCTCCTTGCGGTAGGAGGCGGACGGAACGAGGACTTGCATCATCGCATCGACGTCCTCGTTGTAGAGCTGGACATAGCGCGCCATGGGATCACTCTCGCCGTCGGCGAGATTCTTCTGCCAGCGCTCGTCGACATTCACCGTCACGACCTCGTCGTATTGCCGCGCGCGCTCGAAGATCTCCTCCACCGCCTCGGCGCGAAAGCGGGCGATCGCCAGCGGCAAACGCGTATGGGCCTCGCGATCGTTGAAGCGCGCATGAAGGCGTTCGAGCACGGACCATTCGCCGTCGGAGAACGGCATCGGCTCCAGCAGCTTCAACCGGGACCGCACGGTGGCCCATGCCTCTCGAAGGGGCGTCGTCATCCGGTCAACCTAGCACGTGCCCACCCCACAGGCGATTTCACGGCAGCTCTCCTGCCCGCGGGAATCCGAGGTCGATCGCGTTCCCCGGGCTGCATTCGATGGCACGATGGCCTATGGTGGCTCCACCCTTCCATCATCCCAGTCTTCGATACCCTCGAGATGCTTGGTGCAGCGTATTTCCTTCTAGGCGACTCATATCCGCGGGACACCTATGTCGCGGAAGCCTTGAAGAGCCGGCTTGCACACCACTTCTCAAGCTGGACCGATCAATGCGATATCCTGCCGTGCAGGGATCGGACGTTCAACAGCTTCCGACGAAGAGCTAGGGCCTTCGAACAGTACATGGCGCATCAACCTGCGGGACGGCCGCTCGTCCTGTTCGGCCGTTCGTCGGGAGCCAGGCTGGTCTCGCGCTCAGCAAGTCGGACCAGCGCCGCGGCCGTCGTTTGCCTGGGCTTTCCTTTCCATTGCCCGGAAAGAGAACGGGAACCCGAACGGTATCTCCACCTGGCCACCACTCACGTGCCGACACTTATTCTGCAGGGACGGTCGGATGCATACGGAGGCGCCGACATCCTTTCGACCTACTCCTTTTCACCAAGCGTTACCGTGCAACTGCTGGAGAGCGACCATGAAATGTGCCTCCCCGCCGGTGAGTGGGACCGGTTGGCGGACTCCATCCTGACCTTCTTGCTTGGCTGTACTCCGTCAGATCAGGGGCCTAGGAGCTCTCCACAGCGGCCGGTCCTTCAGGCTTCCTGACCCGCTACACGATCAGGAAGTCGGTATGGTCGAGCACGCCTTGCAGCGTGTCGATCGTGGCGAACCTGACCGCGTCCGTCCCGCCGATGCCATCCGCGTCGTAGTAGAGCGACTTCGAGGCCGCATCGAACAGGATGCGGTCGTCGGCCTGGGTGGCCGCGACGCCGAGGTTGAACGAACCAGCCGCCAGCACGCCCGTCCCGAGGGCGGCGAAGACGTCGCCGTCGAGCTGGATCGTGTCGCCGGTGTGGTTGAACAGCACGATGCGATCGACATTGTCGGCGCCGAGCGCGGTGCTGAAGCGGAACGTGTCGCCGCCGCCGCCGGCCAGCACGTCGGCGCCGAGGCCGCCGTCGAACACGTTGCGGCCGCCATTGCCGGTCAGGACGTTGGCGAGCGTGTTGCCCGTGGCGTCGAGGCTGGCCTTGCCGAGGAGCTTCAGGTTCTCGACGTTGGCCGAGAGCACGTAACTAACCGAGGAACGCACCAGGTCCATGCCGCCGTTCGCCAGCTCGGTGACGACGTCTCCCGCATTGTCGACCAGATAGGTGTCGTCGCCCTCGCCGCCGCTCATCGCATCGGCACCAAGGCCACCGTCGAGCACGTTGTTCGCGCCGTTCCCCGTGAGCGCATTGGCCCCGGCATTGCCCGTCCCGTTGAGGGCGGTCGTGCCGGTCAGGACCAGGTTCTCGAAGTTGGCGCGTAGCGTATGCGTGATCGACGACAGGACCGTGTCGATGCCGCCACCCGCCTGCTCCGTGACGGCGTCGCCGGCATTATCGATGACGTAGGTATCGTCGCCGAGGCCCCCTGTCATCGTGTCCGCGCCGGCACCGCCGTCAAGCCGATTGTTGCCGGCATTGCCGGTCAGTGTGTTGGCCAGATCGTTGCCGGCGCCGTCGATATCGCCGGTGCCGGTGAGCTTGAGCCGTTCGACGTTGGCGGCCAGCGTATGGCTAACCGAGGCCTGCACCTCGCCGCCGCCGCCGCCCGCCGCCTCGACCACGACGTCGCCGGCATCGTCGACGATGTAGGTGTCGTTGCCCAAGCCGCCTTCCATCGTATCCGCGCCGGCACCGCCGTTGAGGATGTTGTTGTTGGCATTGCCGACGATCACATTGCCTGAACCATTGCCGTTGCCGTTGATGGCCGCCGCGCCCGTGAGCACGAGGGTCTCCAGATTGTCGCGCAGGATGTAGGTGATCGACGCCCGGACCGTGTCGATCCCGCCATCGACCGCCTCGGTCACCACGTCGCCGGCATTGTCGACTGTCCGTCGTCAGGACCACTGATACAGATTTAGGGTCTTGAGGAAGAGAGTATTTCCGGCTCCTCGTTATCCAGAGAGGAACGAGATGAGACAGAAATCCACGACACCGACCTCGCCGTCCGAGC
>JAGNNA010000377.1 GCA_017990895.1 Reyranella sp. | reverse complement strand
GTGATTTCGAGCGCGACTATGCCTTCTGCGCCGATGCCCATCCCACGGAGTTCATCGTGCCGGCCGCCACCTTCCACGGCTATCGGCGGGCCGACGGCCGCGCGGCGACGCGCAACTACATCGGCATCGTCACGACCGTGAACTGCTCGGCCGCGACCAGCCGCATGATCGCGTCGAGGCTCGAGCCCCTGCTGGCGCAGTTTCCCAACATCGACGGGGTCGTGCCCCTGACGCATGGCGGTGGCTGCGGCATGGCCGCCTCGGGCCTCGAGATGGATGTACTGCGTCGCACGCTTGCCGGCTACACGAGGCATCCCAACATGGCGGCGGTCGTGGTCCTCGGACTTGGCTGTGAGACCAACCAGATTTCGGGCCTGATGACGGCTGAAGGACTGAAGGAAGGACCGAAGCTCATTCCCTTGGCCATTCAGGACGAGGGCGGCGTCTCCAGAACGGTGGGGCGCGCCGTCGATTTCCTGAAGGAGATCCTGCCCGACGCCAACGACGTCAAACGTGAGCCGATCCCGGCCAGCGAGCTGATACTCGCTCTGCAGTGCGGCGGTTCGGACGGCTATTCGGGCATCTCGGCCAATCCGGCGCTAGGCGCGGCCGTCGACCTGCTGGTGCGCAACGGTGGGACGGCCGTTCTCTCCGAAACGCCGGAAATCTATGGTGCCGAGCATCTGCTGACCCGTCGCGCCGTCAGCAAGGAGGTCGGCGAGAAAATCGTGGAGCGCATCCGCTGGTGGGAGGACCATTGTGCGCGTACCGGCGGCGAGATGAACAACAACCCGTCGCCGGGCAACAAGGCGGGCGGCCTCACGACCATTCTGGAGAAATCGCTGGGTGCGGTTGCGAAGGGCGGCACGACGAACCTCGTCGACGTCTACAAGTATGCCGAGCCCATCACCGCCAAAGGCTTCGTCTACATGGATTCGCCGGGCTACGATCCGGTGTCGGCCACGGGCCAGGTCGCCGGTGGCGCCAATGTCCTGTGCTTCACGACCGGCCGCGGCAGTGTGTTCGGGTGCAAGCCGACCCCGTCACTCAAGCTCGCGACGAATACCTCCCTCTATCGACGCATGACCGACGACATGGATATCAACTGCGGGACGATCGTCGACGGCGAGGAAACGATCGAGGAAAATGGCCGGCGAATCTTCAACTTTATTCTTGCCACGGCCTCGGGTCAAAAAACGAAGTCTGAGCTTTTGGGAATCGGCGACGACGAGTTCGAGCCTTGGAAGATTGGCGCAACGATGTAGAAGTTCGTCGGGAGCCCTTTTGAAGTGGGCGCGTTACACGCTTCATATGCGATCCTACAACTCCGAACTTGGCCCCGTTCTGCCGGCCCAGCCCCTCGCGGCGCCGGACATGCCAGCGACCTTCCATTCCAAATTCACGGTTGTTGAAGGCGGCAGCACCGAGCGCTCCGCCAGCGCGCATTTGCTTGCTCGTTCAACGTTCAGGAGAGAGACATGGCTACAGGCACCGTCAAGTGGTTCAACGCCACGAAGGGATTTGGCTTCATCCAGCCGAGCGACGGCGGCAAGGACGTGTTCGTCCATATCAGCGCGGTCGAGCGCGCAGGCCTGAACGGCCTCAACGAGGGCCAGAAGATCGACTACGAGATCGCCACCGAACGCGGCCGCTCGGCTGCGGTCAACCTCCGGTCGGCGGACTGACGACATGAGAATCGTCCCCCTCGTCGAACGCCCCGACCTGGCCGAACAGGTCGCCGTCTGGGGCTTCGACGAGTGGGGGCACCTCAATCCTGGGCAGACTCTCGAGCGACGCCGGGCTCAAGTCCGGCGGAAGATGAACGTCGATCGCGTGCCGATCGCCTTCGTCGCGCTGGGCGACGACGACGGCATCGTCGGCACGGCGTCCCTGATCTTCGACGATCTGGAAGGCGATCCGCGAAATCCCTGGCTCGCGAGTGTCTACGTGCCCCCCGAGCACCGCAAGAAGGGCATCGCTTCGGCGCTCGTACGCGCCGTCGAGGATGCCGCCCGACGCATCGGGTACGATCGTCTCTACCTTTTCACCAGCACCGCCCCGTCTCTCTACGCCGGCATGGGCTGGAGGACGCTTGAGCAGCGCGACTATCGCGGCGAACATATCCAGGTCATGGACAAAGCGCTGTGAGGGAGTCCGCATGCCATCCGATCTGCACTATCTGTCGCTCGACGAGGTCGCGCGGCGCCTGAAGGCGCGCAAGGTGTCTTCCGTTGAGTTGACGGAATCGATGCTCGACCGCATCGGCAAGATCGATCGAGGGCTCAAGAGTTATGCGACCGTGACCGCCGACCGCGCGCTGGCCGATGCGGCGCGGCTCGATGCCGAGACTGTCGAGGGCACGTCGCGGGGCCCGCTGCACGGCGTGCCGATAGCGGTCAAGGATCTCTGCAATACCGAGGGCGTCGCGACCGCGGCGGGCATGGAAATCCATCGCGGCAACGTGCCGTCGCGGGATGCGTCTGTCGTGGCGCGGCTGAAACGGGCGGGAGCTGTGATCCTCGGCAAGCTGCAGATGACGGAGGGCGCCTACGGCGCCCACCATCCGAAGATTCCCGCCCCCCTCAATCCCTGGAACGCCGACTATTGGACAGGCTCGTCGTCCTCGGGTTCCGGCGCGGCCACGGCGGCGGGCCTGTGCTTCGCGTCCCTGGGTTCCGATACCGGCGGTTCGATTCGCTTCCCGTCGACGATGAACGGGCTCTCCGGTCTCAAGCCCACCTGGGGGCGTGTGAGCCGCGCCGGCGTATTTCCGCTGGCGGAATCGCTCGACCATATTGGGCCGATGACCCGCAGCGCCCTCGACGCCGCCATCGTGCTGGGCGTGATCGCCGGCGCTGATCCGGAGGACCCGACCTCGGTCGGGCTGCCGGTTCCGGACTATGCCGCTTCGATCGACCAGGGCGTGCGCGGCCGGCGCATCGGACTCGCCACCAACATGCAGGGGCTCGACCAAGACGCGCGGCGTGCGCTCGACGGCGCGGTCGACGCTCTGAAGAACGCAGGCGCCATGATCGTCGACGTCAAGCTGCCCGACGGTTTCGACCAGGGCGCGCGCGACTGGGTTCCCTTGTGTGGCGTCGAGGCGGCGGTGGCGCACGAAGCCACCTATCCGTCGCGGGCGGCCGAGTACGGTCCGGTCCTCTCCGGTCTGCTCGACCAGGGACGCCGGCTCTCCGCGACGGACCTGGCGAAGATGCAGCTCCGGCGCGCGGCGCTCACCGGCGAACTCAATCGCCTGCTGGCGTCGATCGATCTTCTGCTGATGCCGGTGATGGCGAGGGCCGTGTGGTCCACGGAGGCGCTGCAGGCCGCGGGACGCGATCCCGAAACCGTCGCGGCGCGACTGCGCTACACGGCGCCGTTCGATCTCAGCGGTCATCCGACGCTCACTTTGCCGGGCGGCATGACGGCAGATGGTGTGCCGGTGGGCTTTCAGATCGTGGCGAAGGCCTTCGATGAAGGTTCCATCCTGGCGGCGGGCCACGCTTATCAGAGGGAGACCGACTGGCACATGAGACGGCCGCCGCTGTAGCGGTGTGTCAGGGCGGGTTGCGTGGACGCTGAATCTCCTTTCATTTATAGTGTTTCCATCGCCCTTCCAGGATGTCCAAGCCGCGCAATGCCAAGCCTATTCGCGAAAAATCTGCGGCTGCGTCCCAGCATCCTGACATTGTTCATCCTGCTGACGGTGCCGGTCTTCTTCGCGATCGTGGCGGTGAATTACATTTCGAACGAGAAGATCGCACGCGACAACGCCGACGAGCTGATCGGCCGTTTCAGCGTCGAGGCCATCGAGAACACCCAGCATCTCTTCGACCCCATCAAGTCGCTGGTGCGCAGCGCTGCCGCGATCGGTTCGGAACAGCCCGATTTCTTCGAGGACAACCGCTCGCTGAGATATCTCTTCAGCATCCTCCAGCATAGCGATCGCATCATCAGCATGTATGTCGGCCTGAACGACGGCTCCTTCCGGCAGGCGCGCCAGATCGATCCCGCCGTCGAGATTCAGGGCAAGCTGCCGCCCGCCGGCACGCGCTACGCCGATCGATGGATCACGCCTCAACGCGGATCCGCGCCGATTGACCACTATCTGTTCCTCGATGCGGATCGCAAGGAACTGGGCAGCTCCGAGCAGACCACCTCCTACGATCCACGCGCGCGCTTGTGGTATCGCACGGCGCAGGAGACGCGGGCGCTGTCGGTCAGCGATGTCGACGTCTTCGCGACCCTGGGTCTGGTCGGCTTCACCGTCGGGGCGCCCTTTTACATAGATGGTGTTTTGCGCGGCGTCGCGGCCGCCGATATCACGCTCGACGGGCTCTCCGATTACCTTGCCGAGCGCAAGATCAGCCCCGGCACGCTGTCCTACATCCTGGATCATCAGGGTCGGGTCATCGCCAATTCCGAGCGTGCGAAGACCTATGCCAGCCAAAACGGCAGAGTCGAGCTCCAGCACATCACGTCTCTCGGCAACGAACTGCCCGCGGTCGCCTTCAGCTTCCGCCCGCGCGGCAACGAGAAGATGTTTTCTTTCGCGCACGGCGGAAAGGACTACGTCGCGAGGCTGGCGACTCTTCCGCCCGAGTTCGGCAAGAGGTGGCAGCTCTTCGTCATCACCCCGCTGGACGATTTCACCAGCGCGTTCGACGAGCAGAACAAGCGGCTGGCCCTGTTCGGCGCGATCGCCATCCTGGTGCAGATCTGCATCATCTACTTC
>JAGNNA010000059.1 GCA_017990895.1 Reyranella sp. | reverse complement strand
CCCGACACGCTGGTCGGCACCGATTCGCACACCACGATGGTCAATGGCTTGGCCGTGCTGGGCTGGGGCGTCGGCGGCATCGAGGCGGAGGCCGCCATGCTCGGCCAGCCGCAGCCGATGGTCATCCCCGACGTCGTGGGCTTCAAGCTCACGGGCAAGCTGAAGGAAGGCGCGACTGCGACCGACCTGGTGCTCACCGTCACCCAGATGCTGCGCAAGAAGGGCGTGGTGAACAAGTTCGTCGAGTTCTATGGCGAGGGCCTCGAGGACCTGCCGCTGGCCAACCGCGCGACCATCGCCAATATGGCGCCGGAATACGGCGCGACCTGCGGCTTCTTCCCGGTCGACGAGATCACGCTGGGCTTCCTCAAGACCACCAATCGCGGCACGGCCGCCAAGCTTGTCGAGGCCTATGCCAAGAAGCAGGGCCTGTGGCGCTCCAAGAAGTCGCCGGAGCCGGTCTTCACCGACACGCTGTCGCTCGACCTCGGCGACGTCGTACCGAGCCTCGCCGGCCCGAAGCGGCCGCAGGACCGCGTGCCGCTGGCCGACGCCGCCCAGCAGTTCGTCGCCAACATGGAGAAGGAATTCGACCGCAAGGACGACGGCAAGCGCATCCCCTGCGAGGGCACGAACTATGACCTCGGCCATGGCGACGTGGTGATCGCGGCCATCACCTCCTGCACCAACACCTCGAATCCCTACGTCATGCTGGGCGCGGGCCTGATCGCGCGCAACGCGGTGAAGCTCGGCCTCAAGGTCAAGCCGTGGGTGAAGACCTCGCTGGCCCCCGGCTCGCAGGTCGTGACCGAATACTTCGAGGCCTCGGGCCTGCAGAAGGACCTGAACAAGATCGGCTTCAACCTGGTCGGCTACGGCTGCACGAGCTGCATCGGCAACTCCGGCCCGCTGCCCGATCCGGTCACCAAGGCGATCGGCGACGGCGACCTGGTCGTAAGCTCGGTGCTATCGGGCAACCGCAACTTCGAAGGCCGCGTCAATCCGCTGACCCGCGCCAACTACCTCGCCTCGCCGATGCTGGTCGTGGTCTACGCGCTGGCCGGCTCGATGAAGATCGACATCACCAAGGATCCGATCGGCATCGGCAAGGGCGGCAAGCCGGTCTACCTGAAGGACATCTGGCCTTCGAACATGGAAGTCGCGAAGACCGTCGACAAGTTCGTGACGGCCAAGGCCTTCAAGAAGCGTTACGCCAACGTCTTCGAGGGCGACCGGTTCTGGCGCGGCATCAAGACCAAGCCCAGCCTGACCTACGCCTGGGACGACAAGTCGACCTACGTGCGCAACCCGCCCTACTTCGAGGGCATGGGCAAGACACCGTCGGCCCTGTCGAACATCACCGGCGCCCGTCCGCTCGGCCAGTTCGGCGACTCGATCACCACCGACCACATCTCGCCCGCCGGCTCGATCAAGAAGGACAGCCCCGCCGGCAAGTACCTGATGGAGGAAGGCGTCGAGGCCAAGGACTTCAACCAGTACGGCACGCGCCGCGGCAATCACGAGGTGATGATGCGCGGCACCTTCGCCAACATCCGCCTCAAGAACGAGATGGTCCCGGGAATCGAGGGTGGCTTCACCCACCACTACACGACCGACCAGCCCGAGCCGATCTACGACGTGGCGATGCGCTACAGGAAGGAGCACACGCCGCAGGTGCTGATCGCCGGCAAGGAATACGGCACCGGCTCCTCGCGCGACTGGGCGGCCAAGGGCGTCAACCTGCTGGGTGTCAAGGCCGTGGTCTGCGAGACCTTCGAGCGCATCCATCGCTCGAACCTGGTCGGCATGGGCGTGTTGCCGCTGCAGTTCAAGGACGGCATGACGCGCAAGACGCTCAACCTGACCGGCCGCGAGACCTACGACGTGGGCGGCATCGACGGCGAGCTGAAGCCCGGCATGGACGTGCCGCTGACGATCCATCGCCCCGACGGCGCGTCGGAGACGATCATGCTGACCTGCCGCATCGATACCGCGGAAGAGGTCGGCTACTTCAAGAACGGTGGCGTGCTGCACTACGTGCTGCGCAACCTGGCCCAAGCGGCCTGACGCTGGCGGACACGGGACCCATGGCGACGGGGCTGCCAGGCCATGCCGTCGCCATGGCCCGCAACAACATCTGGGCGAACCACCGGCTGCTCACTGCCTGCAAGGCGCTGACGCCGGAAGAGTTCGCCGCCCCGCGCACCAGCTTCTTCCCCTCGCTGCGCGCCACACTCAATCACATCCTCTGGGTCGACGTCTATTACATCGACGCGCTGCACCGCGATCCGACGGTGCTGCAGCGCCATGATGACCCCGTCCCCGACTTTCCCGACGCAGCGACGCTCTACGACGCCCAGATCGCCAGTGACCGGCGGCTGCTGGCCTTCTGCGAGCGCCAGACCGAAGAAAGCCTGGCCGAGGGCCTTTCGCTGCCGCGGCCCAACAGGACGCCGCCACCCTCCAGCGTGATCTCGATCCTGGAACATCTCTTCCAGCACCAGACCCATCATCGCGGCCAGGCGCATGCGATGCTGGCCGGCACCGGGGTGAAGCCGCCGCAGCTCGACGAGTTCTTCCTCGCCGGCGAGCAGCATCTGCGGCGCGACGAGCTATTGGCGCTGGGACTCGAGCCCTCCTGATGCGTCCGCGTTCTTCCTTTGCCGGTGCGGCCATCGAGGTGAGCGACCTCGCGCGCTCGGTAGCTTTCCATCGCCTGTGGCTGCCGATGCTGGGCTTCCATCGTGTCTGGACCAGCCCCGACCGGGTCATGTGGTCGCGTGGCTACGACCATTTCGTGATGCGCCAGGCCAAGGACGGCATTTCCTACGGTCCCGGCGCGCTGTGGCTCGCCGTCTCGGCCGAGAGCCGTGGCCAGGTCGACCAGGTGTTCGCCGAGCTGCGCGATGCCGGCGCGGAGATCATCCAGCCGCCGCAGGAACTCGACTATCTCGCCCCCGGCTACTACTCGGTGGGCTTTCGCGATCCCGACGGCGTACCGATCGAGGTCATGCATCGCTGGGACGATCTGCCCGAGGTTCGCGACGCCGAGCAGGTCCGCGTGCCCGGCCACGGGGTCAGCCTCGGCGGCTATTTCTTCAAGCCAGTCGCCGGCCAGCCACCCTATCCGGCGCTGATCCTGCTGCACGGTTTTGCCGGCCACGCCCACAACATGGTCGGCCTCGCGCGTGCAGCCGCGGCCAACGGTTACGCCGCCCTCGCTTTGTCGCTGCGCGGCTGGCTGGGCTCGGAAGGCGAGAACGACCAGGGCCTCCGCCAGCCGCTCGACATACTGGCGGCGATCGACTGGCTGGCCAAACGGCCGCTGGTCGACCGCGACAGAATCGCCCTGGTGGGCGCCTCGATGGGCGGACAGGTGGCGCTGCTCGCTGCGGCCCACAAACCGCCGGTACGCGCCGTGGCCGCCTTCTTCGCGCCCACGGATCTGGCGCGCTGGCGCGACGCCAATCCGTACATGCGCGACTATCTCGACGATCTCTGCGGGCCCGAGGGCCTGCCGGTGCGCTCGCCGATCCTGCGGGTGGCGCAGATCGACGCGCCCGTCCTGCTTCTGCACGGCGATCGCGACGAGAACGTGCCGGTCGAGCAGTCTCTCGCCATGGCCGAGTCGTTGCGCAATCATGGCAAGGACGCCGAGGCCATCGTGATCCCCGGCGCCACCCACTATTTCACCGAACAGCAGAATGCCGCTGCGCGGCGCACGCTGTTCGACTTCCTGCGTCGTCATCTCACCCGGAGCTAGCGTCCATGCGCGTGTCAGAAGCCGTCAATTCCCGCCGCTCTATGCGCGTCTTCAAGCCCGATCCCGTGGCCAAGGCCGACATCGAATGGATCATCGAGAACGCCAACCGCTCGGCCTCGAACGGCAACCTGCAGCCCTGGAAGCTCTACGTGACCATGGGCGCGGCGCGGAAGCGGCTCTCCGCTGCGATCCTGTCGGCAATGGACGTGGGCGATAACGGCCCGGGCGCCGAGTACAACGTCTATCCGCAGGAAATGACGCCGGTCTATGACACGCGCCGCAAGCTGGTCGGCAAGCAGCTCTACACCTTGCTCGGCGTGCCGCGCGGCGACGCGGCCGGCATGCTGAAGCAGTTCCGCAAGAACTACGAGTTCTTCGACGCGCCGGTCGGCATGATCCTGTGCGTCGAGAAGCGCATGGGCAACGGCCAGTGGATCGACTGCGGCATCTTCCTCGACCAGCTCATGCTGCTGGCCCGCGAGAAGGGCCTGCATACCTGCCCGCAGGCCGCGTTCAGCCGCTACCAGCACGTCGTGCGCCGTGAGCTCAATATCCCCGAGGACCAGACCGTGATCTGCGGCCTGGCGCTGGGTTACGCCGATCCTGACGTGGTCCCCAACAGCCTGATCACCGAGCGCGCGCCCATCCAGGACTTCACGACCTGGTTCAGCGAGTGACGCCCAAAGTCGAATTGCCCCGTCCCGCGCCAGCGGGCTAAAACGCAGGGAATTCAAGGCAAAAAACCGAAGCCGGAGGAAAGCCATGGCCGATGAAGTGATCGCCGTCAGCGCGGACTGGGCCAAGCGCGCCTATGTCGACGAAGCCAAGTACAAGTCCATGTACGAGGCCTCGATCGCCGATCCCGCCAAGTTCTGGAACGAGCACGGCAAGCGGATCGACTGGATCAAGCCCTACAGCGCCGGAGCCGTGCGCGACGTCGACTACAACGGCGACGTCCGCATCCGCTGGTTCCACGATGGCGTGCTGAACGTCTCCGCCAACTGCATCGACCGCCACCTCGCAAAGCGCGCCGACCAGACCGCCATCATCTGGGAAGGTGACGATCCGGCAAAGTCCGAGAAGATCACGTATCGCAAGCTGCACGCCGAAGTCTGCCGCATGGCGAATGCGCTGAAGGAACTCGGCGTGAAGAAGGGAGATCGAGTCACGATCTACCTGCCGATGATCCCCGAGGCGGCCTACGCGATGTTGGCCTGCACGCGCATCGGCGCCATCCATTCCGTCGTGTTCGGCGGCTTCTCGCCCGACAGTCTCGCCAACCGCCTGGTCGATTGCGACAGCAACGTCGTGGTCACCGCCGACGAAGGCCTGCGCGCCGGCAAGCACGTGCCGCTCAAGGCCAATTGCGACGAGGCGCTCAAGAAGGCGCCCGGCGTGAAGAAGGTGCTGGTGGTGAAGCACACCGGCGGCAAGGTCGACTGGAACGCCGACCGTGACGTCTGGTGGCACGAGATCGCCGCCAAGGTTCCGGCCGAGTGTGCGCCGGAGCCGATGGGCGCCGAGGATCCGCTGTTCATCCTCTATACGTCGGGATCGACCGGCAAGCCGAAGGGCGTGCTGCACACGACCGGCGGCTACATCGTCTATGCCTCGATGACCCACCAGTACGTGTTCGATTATCACGATGGCGACGTCTACTGGTGCACCGCCGACGTGGGCTGGGTGACCGGCCACAGCTACATCCTCTACGGACCGCTGGCCAACGGCGCCACCACGCTGATGTTCGAGGGCGTGCCCAACTATCCCGATTCCAGCCGCTTCTGGCAGGTGATCGACAAGCACCAGGTGAACATCTTCTACACCGCGCCGACCGCGATCCGCGCGCTGATGCGCGAGGGCGAGGCGCCGGTGAAGAAGACCTCACGCGCCAGCCTGCGCCTGCTGGGTTCGGTCGGCGAGCCGATCAATCCCGAAGCCTGGCTGTGGTACCACCGCGTGGTCGGCGACAGCCGCTGCCCGATCGTCGACACCTGGTGGCAGACCGAAACCGGCGGCATCCTGATCACGCCGTTGCCCGGCGCGACGGCGCTGAAGCCCGGCTCGGCGACGCTGCCCTTCTTCGGCGTGCAGCCGGTGATGGTCGACGCCGAGGGCAACGAGCTGCAAGGTCCCTGTACCGGCAATCTCTGCCTGATCAACTCCTGGCCGGGCCAGATGCGCACGGTCTATGGCGACCACCAGCGCTTCATCGAGACCTACTTCAAGACCTATCCCGGCAAGTACTTCACCGGCGACGGCGCGCGCCGCGACGAGGACGGCTACTACTGGATCACCGGCCGGGTCGACGACGTGATCAACGTCTCCGGCCATCGCATCGGTACCGCCGAGGTCGAGAGCGCGCTGGTCGCCAACACCAAGGTGGCCGAGGCCGCGGTGGTCGGCTTCCCGCACGACATCAAGGGCCAGGGTATCTATGCCTATGTCACCCTGAAGGCCGGCGAACAGTCCTCCGAGGAATTGCGCAAGGAGCTGGTCGCCTGGGTGCGCAAGGAGATCGGCCCGATCGCCACGCCGGACGTGATCCAGTGGGCGCCCGGCCTGCCCAAGACGCGCTCGGGCAAGATCATGCGCCGCATCCTGCGCAAGATCGCCGAGAACGATTTCAGCAACCTGGGCGACACGTCCACCCTCGCCGACCCGATGGTCGTCGACGATCTCGTGAAGCACCGCGGCAAGTAAGGAACACGATGGCCAACCCGACGATCACCCAGCTCGCCGCGGACCTGGCCGCCGGCCGCACCACCTCGCGCCAGCTCACCGAAGAAGCGCTTGCGCGCATCGCGGACCCTAAGGGCGAAGGCAGCCGCGCCTTCGTGAAGGTCTGGAAGGACCAGGCGCTGGCCGCGGCGGACGCCAGCGACGGCCTGCGCAAGGCGGGACTCGTGCCGTCGCCGCTCACGGGCATTCCCGTCTCGATCAAGAACCTGTGCGACGTCGCGGGCGAAACGACCCTTTCGGGTTCTAAGGCGCTCGACGACGCGAAGCCCGCCACGGCGGATGCGCCCGTGGTGGCGCGGCTGCGCGCCGCCGGCGCGGTGATCGTCGGCAGCACCAACATGAGCGAGTTCGCCTTCTCGGGCGTCGGCTTCAACCCGCATTACGGCACACCGGGCAATCCGGCCGACCGCGCGCGCGTGCCGGGCGGCTCTTCTGCCGGCGCCGCCGTCTCGGTAGCCGACCGCATGGCCGTCGCGGCGCTGGGCACCGACACCGGCGGCTCGGTGCGCATCCCCGCCGCGGTCTGCGGACTGGTCGGTTTCAAGCCGACGGCGCGCCGCGTGCCGATCGACGGCGTGATCCCGCTCTCGACCTCGCTCGATTCGATCGGCCCGCTCGCCAACTCGGTCGAGGATTGCGCCCTCGTCGACGCGGTCTTCGCCGCCGAGCCGATCTCGGTCCCCGATGCGGCGCCGCTCGCCGGCCTGCGCTTCGCCATTCCGAAGCACTTCGTGATGGACGAGCTCGACCCGACCGTCGCCAAGGCCTTCGAGCGTGCCTGCAAGGCGCTCGCGGCGAAGGGCGTGAAGATCGAAGAGATCGACCTCGCCGAGCTGAACGAACTGCCGGCCATCAACGCCAAGGGCGGCTTCGCCGCGTCCGAGGCCTATGCCTGGCACAAGGATCTGATCGCGCGCCGCGGCAAGGATTACGACCCGTTCGTCTATCCGCGCATCATGCGCGGCAAGGACATGACCGCCGCCGATTACATCGAGCTGCTGGCGAAGCGCGCCGACCTCTGCCGTCGCGTCTCGGCGATTACCTCGAACTACGATGCGGTGATCATGCCGACCTGCGCCATCGTGGCGCCGACGATCGAAGAGGTCTCGACACCCGAGGGTTTCACGAAGAAGAACCTGCTGCTGCTGCGCAACACCACGGTCGGCAACTTCCTCGACCGCTGCGGCATCAGCCTGCCCTGCCACGCCAAGGGCGAGCTGCCCGTCGGTTTCATGCTGATGGGCGAAGCAATGGCCGACAGGCGCGTGCTCGCGATGGCGCGCTCGGTGGCGCCGGTCGTGGCGACTCGGTAGTCGAGCAGCGACGACAATTCTTGTCATCCTGAGCGCAGCGAAGGACCTCACGCCAGCCACGCAGTACTTTGGGCATTCCGTGAGATCCTTCGCTGCGCTCAGGACGACAGGTTTGACTCACTGGTACCGCGGATCGTCCGGACGCCGCATCTTCCAGACGTTCTCAACCGTCGTATATTCGCTGTAGCCCAGCCGCGCGACTGGCTTCATCGACATGATGTCGACCCGGCCGTCCTTCAGGATGGCGTCGTCGATGTGGATGCCGACCACCTGGCCCAGCACGATCGAGCCGCGCTTGGCTTCGTGACCCGGCTCCTCCGGCAGCTCGATCGTCTTCCAGTACTTGCACTCGAGCGCGACCGGCGATTCCTTGACCCGCGGCGGCTTCACAAAGCGGCAGGGCTCGGGCGTCAGACCGGCGAGCTTCATCTCGTCGATGCCGTAGGCCACCATCGCGGTGGTGACGTTCATCTTCTCGCTCATCTCCGCGGTCACCATGTTGACCACGAACTCGCCGGTCTCCTCGGCGTTCATGCGGCTGTGCTTGGTCGGCATATCGCCGTAGGTGCCAGTGATGGCGAAGTAGACCATGGGTGGGAACTCGCCGACGCCGTTGTAGAAGCTGTAGGGCGCGAGATTGACACGTCCCTGGCCATCGACAGTCGAGATCCAGCCGATCGGCCGCGGCACGATCAGCGCCTTCAGCGGATCCTGCGGCAGTCCATGGTCGCGCTTGCTGGCATCGTAGAACATCTGTCGTCCCTCACCCGAATTTCACTGGTGGTGTCTGCACTGTCGGCGCGGCCGCATCAAGGATCGCCTGCCGGTCGCCCGATCGCGGCGGATAGATGCGCTCGCGGTTGATCAATTCCTTCGTGCGCTTGGCCGTCGCGCCACGCGCCACCAGCCTGTGGTCCCAGCCCTCAGTGTAGAGCGCGCCCCATGGCCCGAGATCGAGGATGGTCGTGTACCAGGCGATGGCGAGCGGCAGCATCTTCTCGCCCAGCAGGTCGCAGACCGCGTTGTGGCCGGCGAAGCGGCCCATCGGCCGTCCGTGCTGGCAGGACATGACGCAGTCATGCGTACCGTCAATCGGGAACCAGGCCACGTCACCCGCCGCGAACTCGGCCGCAAGCCCCTTGATCTTCAGAGTCGGAGCGACCGGCAGGCGGCCGAGACGATCGCGCTCGACCGGAAAGGCGGCTGTGAGCGACTGGGCGCGCATGCCGGCGCACCACACGACCGTCGCTGCCTCGATGCGTTCGCCATCCTGCAGCGTCGCGCCCGTGGCATCGACCGACGCGACCGACACGCCACCCCTCATCTCGACGCCCAAAACCTGCAGCGCTTCCTCGATGACCGTCACCGCCTCCGCGCCCATATCCGAGCCGATGCGCGGCGCATGATCCGCCAGGATAACGCGCGGCGTGGCGATGCCTGCAGCACGCAACTTGCCCGGCATCTCGGCCGCCGCCTCGATACCCGTCAGTCCGCCGCCGACAACCAGCACGGTCGAGGCATCCGACGGCAGGTGGGCGATGTGTTCGTTGAGCCGCATCGCTGCATCATAGGTATCGACGTCGAACCCATGCTCGGCGAGGCCCGGGATCGGTGGCCGCGCGAGCCGGCTGCCCAGCGCGAAGACGAGACGGTCATAGCCGATCGCTTGCGTCGCGCCTTCTGCCTCGTAGGTCACGATGCGACTCGCAGCATCGATCCCTGTGACCATGCCCTGGAGCCGTCGCACATCCACGGGCGCCAGCACGTTGTCGAGCGCCACGCGCGTATCCGACAGGTCGGCCTCATAGTTGCGGACGCGGATCGAATGCCACGGCGTATCGCTCAACAGCACGATCTCGAGATCGGCGCCGAACACCGCGCGCGCCCGCGCCGCAGCCAGAGCGCTCCAAAGGCCGGCGAAGCCGCCGCCCAGGACCAGGATGCGTCTCGTCATCACGTCCGGTTGTGCGACGAGGCGTCCGGCTTGTCGAGCCGCCCAACGGAGCCCATGTTCCGCGCCATGTCACGCACCATGAAGGCGCTGCTGGGCGTCTGGATCGCGGCCCTCGTCGTCGCCGCCGGCTGGATCGCTTGGGACGTCACCAAGGGCGGCAAGCCGTCGATCGGCGGTCCCTTCCAGCTCGTCGACCAGGACGGCCGCCCCTTTTCCAGCGACCAGCTCAAGGGCAAGCCAACCCTGATCTATTTCGGCTTCACCTATTGCCCGGACGTCTGCCCGACCTCGCTGCTGCTGATGGAAACGGCGATCGACAGACTGGGGCCAGATGCGGCGAAGAAGGTGAACCTGGTGTTCATCACCGTCGATCCTGAGCGTGACACGCCGGCCCTGCTGAAAGGCTATGTGCCGAACTTCGGACCGACCTTCATCGGCCTCACCGGCACGCCGCAGCAGATCGCCGACGTGACGCGCGCCTATCGCGTCTATGCCCAGAAAGTCCCGGGCAAGGACGGCTCGCCTTACCTCATGGATCACTCCTCGATCGTCTACCTGCTCGACCGCAACGGCCGCTTCGTTACCCACTTCACCCATGACGCCAAGGCCGAAACGATCGCCAAGGCCGTGGAGCGCCTCCTTTAAGTCATTGTTTTCAAACAATTGTTGCGTCGCAATATGGACGTGACAAGGGCTCGCGTGAGCGTACAATCCGCGGCCCATGCTTTATCAAGCCTACGAATTCCAGCGCCAGCTCGCCGCCCCCCTCCGGATGTGGGCCGGCGCCCTCGAGCAGGTCTATTCCAGCCCCTACAATCCGTGGGCCGAAACCTGGTTCGGCAAGTCGGTCGCCGCGGGCGCGGAGATCATGACGCGCCTCACCCGGAACTACGGCAAGCCGGCGTTCGGATTGAAGACGACGGTGGTCGGCGACGAGACCGTCGCGGTCAACGAAGAGATCCTGCTGCGCAAGCCCTTCTGTCAGCTCCTCCGGTTCCAGCGCGACACCAAGCGCCGCGACCCGAAGGTACTGGTCGTGGCGCCGATGAGCGGCCACTACGCCACCCTGCTGCGCGGCACGGTCGAGGCGCTGCTGCCCGATCATGACGTCCACATCACCGACTGGATCGATGCCCGCGAGGTGCCGCTCAGCCAGGGCAACTTCGATCTCGACGACTATATCGACTACGTCGCGGAGTTCTGCCGCTATCTCGGACCCGACGTCCACGTCATCGCCGTCTGCCAGCCGTCGGTGCCGGTGCTGGGCGCCGCCGCGCTGATGGCCGAGGCCAAGGAACCGCGCCAGCCCAAGTCGCTCACCCTGATGGGCGGCCCGATCGACACGCGCGTCAGCCCCACGGTTCCCAACGACTTGGCGATGCGCAACTCGATGATGTGGTTCCGCCAGAACGTCATCTCGACGGTGCCGCTGAACTATCCCGGCGCGATGCGCCGCGTCTATCCGGGCTTCCTGCAGCTCACCTCGTTCATCAGCATGAACCTCGACCGGCACGTGAACGCGCACATGCGCCAGTTCGAGCATCTGGTGAAGGGCGACGACGATCCGGCGGACGCTCACCGCGCCTTCTACGACGAATATCTCGCCGTAATGGATCTCAGCGCCGAGTTCTATCTCCAGACCATCGAAGTCGTGTTCAAGGAGCACCTGCTGCCGCGCGGCGAATGGGTGAGCCGCGGCCGGAAGATCGATCCGTCCTTCATCGAGACCGCCCTGATGACCGTCGAGGGCGAGCTGGACGATATTTCGGGCGTCGGCCAGACCAAGGCGGCCCACGCGCTGACGCCGAACATTCCCGGCGCGCGGCGCGCGCACTGGGAGCAGCCGCGAGTCGGCCATTACGGCATCTTCAACGGCCGCAAGTGGCGTGAACAGATCATGCCGCGCGTACGCGCCTTCATCCGCGAGAACGACCCCCGCTGACTGGAGGGCGCGGGCAACCGCGGCGCCTCGCGCTGCGTTTCCTCGCCCATGGATATCGCACAACAGTGGAACAATGCCGCCAATGTGCTGGTGGCACTGGTCACCACGTACGGCCCGCGGGTTCTCGGCGCGGTGATCATTCTGTGCGCCGGCTGGATGACCTCGCGGATGCTCTACACGGCCGTGGTCCGGCTCTGCCAGAAGTCACCGCGCATCGATCGCACCGTCGCACTCTTCATCGGCAACGCGGTCCGCTATACCGTCCTCGTCTTCACCTTCGTCGCCGTCCTCACGACCTTCGGAATCGCCACCACCAGCTTCGTCGCCGTCCTCGGCGCAATGGGCATCGCCATCGGCTTGGCGCTCCAGGGTACGCTGAGCAACCTCGCAGCCGGAATCATGCTGGTAGTCTTCCGTCCCTTCCATATCGGCGACCGGGTCGAAACCGGCGGCGTCACGGGTACCGCACGCGAGATCAACCTTTTCTTCACCGAGATCGACGGCGACGACAATACCCGTATCATCATTCCCAACGGCAAGCTGTGGGGCGAGATCCTCAAGGTGCCGACGCGCAACGACACCGCCCGCCTGGAATTCCGCGTACCCCGCCCGGCTAACGAGGACATCGACACCTCGATCTCGCGGCTGCAGCACCTGATCGAGCGCGATTCGCGTGTCCTCAAGCTTGCGGCGATCGGTATCGATACGCTGGAAACCGACAAGTACACGCTCGCTGCACAGGTGTGGACGCAACGGGAGGCGGCGTTGCAACTCAAGTACGACCTGAACCGGTGCATCAAGGAAGAGTTCGACCGCAAGCCGCCGGAGGCTGTAGAGCGCCGCGCCAGATAGGGCTAGCATCGCGCCTCCATGACCGAACTTCCCGTCACCCTGTCCGAATGGAAGCCCGCCCCCTTCGACATGAAGGGCGAGACCGTTTTCGCCATCGGCGACGTCCATGGATGTGCGGCGGAACTCGATTCGCTCCTGAGATCCATCGCCGCCCTCGCCAGAGAGGCCAAAGGCAAACGCCGGCTGATCTATCTCGGCGACATGATCAACCGCGGCCCGAGCAGCGCCGGCGTGCTCGAACTGTGGGCCCGCTCCGAGGAGGCGCACGGGGTCGATCATGTCGACCGCCTGATGGGCAACCACGAGATCATGATGATGCTCACCGTCGTCGGCGGGCCGCATGCGCACAAGGCCGAGACCCTGTGGCTCAGCAAGCGCATGGGCGGGCACATCCTCCTCGACGAGATGGCCGCACGCGCCGGCCGAGTGGCAACCCACGCCGACCAGGCGTTGCTGCACGATGCGCTCGGCGAAACGGTCGTGCACCGCCTGCAGGGCATGCGTTCGCATGTCAGGCTCGGCAATACGGTGTTCGTCCATGGCGGTCTCGACCCGCACGCCGACGAAGACGAATTTCTTGCCCGCCCCTGGCTGATCTTCACCGAGGCGCGGTGGGCTTGGATCAACCATGGATTCCTCGACTGGAAGCAGGGCTTCGGCGGCACGCTGGTCGTTCATGGCCACACACCGCCCGACAAACACACGGCGATCAGCGGCATGGAAGATCCGCACCTTTTCGAGGGCGATCGGCTGGGGCTGGATGGCGGCAGCGCCCGAACCGGCATCGTGACCGGCGCGCAGATCCAGGATGGCCGCTATCGCATCCTGAATGCCGGCATTCCCTTCGAGACTCCCGTCTCTTCCGACGTCGACTAGGCGGTAATTTTTCAATTCGGGCTGTCGGCAGACGGCTCTTTTCCACGTCCTAGGCAACAGAGGGACCGCAGATCCATGCTCTATGCCATTCTTTGCTACAATTCCGAGGAAGCCATCGGCGCGTGGTCGAAGGAATACCACGACGAGACGATGACGAAGCTCTATGCCGTCAACGACAAGCTCGCCAGGCAGGGCCGGCTGGGGCCGGTCGCGCGCCTGCTGCCGACCACCGCGGCCACCACCTTGCGCAAGGGGCGCGAGGAGATCGTGATCGACGGGCCGTTCGCGGAAACCAAGGAACAGCTGCTCGGCTTCTACGTCATCGACTGCGCTTCGCTCGAGGAGGCGATCGATACGGCGAAGGAACTGGCCAAAGCCAATCCCGGCACCGGAAGCTACGAGATCCGGCCGGTCGCCGAGTTCCATCCGAGCCAGCTCCCTGACGAAAAGCAGCCGGCAACATGAACGATCTCGGCTGGATCGATCCGGTTCTCAGCGCCGCCCGTCCCCAGGTGATGGGGGCGTTGCTGCGCTACTTCCGGAATCTCGATACGGCCGAGGAAGCCTTCCAGGAAGCCTGCCTGCGCGCACTCACGAACTGGCCGCAGAACGGCCCGCCCCGCGATGCCGCCGCCTGGCTGATCCTGGTCGGCCGCAATGCCGCAATGGACCAGGTCCGCCGGCAGGCCAGGCACACCGAGCTGCCAGACGAGGTGACGCTCTCGGACCTCGAAGATGCCGAGACCTCGCTGGCCGACCGTCTCGACGGCGAGCACTACAAGGCCGACATCCTGCGACTGCTGTTCATCTGCTGCCATCCCGAACTGCCGGCCACGCAGCAGATCGCGCTGGCTCTGCGCATCGTATGCGGCCTCTCGGTGAAGCAGATCGCCCAGGCCTTCCTGGTGAGCGAGGCTGCGATGGAGCAGCGCATCACCCGCGCGAAGGCCCGCATCGGCAATGCCGGCACCGCCTTCGAGACACCGGGCGCCCCGGAGCGGGCCGAAAGGCTCGCGGCCGTTGCGGCGATGATCTACCTGCTCTTCAATGAGGGATACTCCGCGAGCAGCAGTCGCGAGGCGGAGGCGCGCAAGCCGCTGGGCGAGGAAGCGATCTGGCTCGGCCGGCTGCTGCTGCGCCTGTTTCCCGCCGAACCGGAGATCATGGGTCTCACGGCGCTGATGCTGCTGCAACGCGCCCGGGCCAAGGCGCGCTTCGACCGGGAGGGCAACGTCGTCCTGCTCGAGGACCAGGATCGCAACCTGTGGAGCCGGCCGCGCATTGCCGAGGGGCTGGCCCTGATCGACAAGGCGATGCGCCACCGCCGGCCCGGCCCCTATCAGATCCAGGCCGCCATCGCCGCGCTGCACGCCCGCGCGCAACACGCCGAGGACACCGACTGGACCCAGATCGACCTGCTCTACGCCAACCTCGAACGGTTGCAGCCGTCGCCGGTCGTCACGCTCAATCGAGCGGTCGCCGTCTCGAAGGTTCGCGGGCCGGAGGCCGCCCTGGAGATGATCGAACCGCTCGGAGAGCGGCTGAAGGGCTACTTCTACTTCCATGGCGTCAAGGGGGCGCTACTGGAGCAGCTCGAGCGGCCCCACGAGGCCCGCGAGGCGTTCGGCCGCGCGATCGCGCTCGCCAATACCCCCGCCGAGGCCGCTCATATCCGCCAGCATCTCGACCGGCTGTCCTGCTGAAAAAATAACGGCCGCCGTGTCGGATCGAGGTCCGGCCATTCGTCCTCGGTACGTGACACCAGCCAAGGAGACCGTCATGACACAAGCCCTCCAGCCGCCCGTCCTCGGTGGCCCCTGCCCCTACCTCTCGGTCAGCAATGCCGCCCAGGCGGCCGAATTCTACACAAAGGCGCTGGGCGCACAGGAGGTCATGCGGATGCCGCCCGACGACAAGGGCCGCTACATGCACATCCATCTGGTGATCAACGGCGGTTCGCTGATGCTGGCAGACGCCTTTCCCGAGCACGGTGCACCCTTGGAGAAGCCTGCCGGATTCACCCTTCACCTGCAGGTCGGCGATGTGGACGCTGCCTTCGACCGGGCGATCAAGGCCGGCACCACAGTCGCGCTGCCGGTGCAGGACATGTTCTGGGGCGACCGCTACGGCCAGTTCCGCGATCCGTTCGGCGTCCTGTGGTCGATGGGCGCCCCGATCAGGAAGGGCTGATCGGGCCTCTGCAGTCGCTAGCCGAGCATCCCCTGGATCTGCTCGGCGAGCTGCGCCTGATGATAGGGCTTGTGGAGGCGCGGCAACTCGAGATCGGCGCGCGTCAGCAGGTCGGCGTAGCCGGTGGCCAGCAGGATCGGCAGGCCCGGCCGCAATGCGCGCGCTTCTTCAGCGAGTTGCAAACCGGTCATGCCGGGCATCGCGTAGTCCGTGATCATCATGTCGATTGGCCTGTCGGTCCGCAGGACGGCGAGAGCTTCCGATCCCGACGAAGCCGTGACGACGGTGTGCCCCAGGTCCTCCAGCAACGATGTCGTGCTGAGGCTGATGAGGAAATCGTCGTCCACGAACAGCAGCGCCGCCCGGCGTTCGCCCTCGGCTGGACGGTCGTCTGCCTGGGAAACAGCCTGCTCCGCGGCCTCCTCTGCAACAGGCAACCAGAGTTCCGCCCTGGTGCCGCGACCGGGCGCACTGGAGAGGCGCAACGCGCCCTTGAGCTGCTGAGCGAGGCCGTGAATCATGGACAGGCCGAGGCCAGTGCCCTTGCCCACGTCCTTGGTCGAGAAGAAGGGCTCGATCGCCTTGCTCAGCGTTTCGCCATCCATGCCGGAGCCGGTATCCGAAACCGTCAGCCGCACGTAGCGGCCGGGCGCCAGATCGCGCGCGGCACCCGTCTCGGCGAGATCGAGCGCAAAGTTCAGTGTGCCGCCGTCCGGCATGGCGTCACGGCTGTTGACCGCGAGGTTGAGCAGGGCGAGTTCGACCTGGTTGGCATCGGCCTGGGCCGCAGGGATGCCGACTGGGAAATCCTGGACCATCAGGATCGAGGGGCCTAGCGAGCGGCGCAACAGGTCATCCATGCCGCGGACGAGCTGCGCGAGATCGATCGGGCGCACATCGAGCGCCTGATGTCGGGCGAAGGCCAGCAGGCGCTGGGTAAGCGCAGCGCCCCGTTGCGCGCCCTGCATCGCACCGTCGATCAACCGCTCGCTGGCCGGGTTGGCCGGCACGCGCTTGCGAAGCAGTTCCAGATTGCCGATCACCGCCGTCAAAAGATTGTTGAAGTCGTGCGCGACGCCACCGGTCAGCTGACCGATCGACTCCAGCTTCTGCATCTGCCGGAGTTGCGCCTCGGTGCGTTCGCGCTCGGCGATCTGCGCCACCAATTCGTCGTGAGCCTGGCGAAGCTGGGCGGTCCGCTCTCCGACCCGCTTCTCCAGCAACTCGTTGACGCCCTGCAGACTCGCTTCGGCGGTCTTGCGAACCGTGATGTCGGACGCGACGCCCACGAATCGCCGCGGCGATCCTGCGCCGCCGCGAACCAGACGCGCCCGGACATCCAGCCACAGGGTCTCGCCGTCGGGCCGCCCGAACCGGAGATCGACGGCGAAGTCTTCGCCCGACCTGACGCTGCGGCCGAGCGCCTCCACCACCGAACCGCGATCATCGGATGAGATGCCGCGCATCAGTTCGTCCACTCCGACGTCCTGCAGGGCGCTGCGGCCCAGGAGCGCTTTGCCCTCGGCGGATACGGCAAAGCGCGACGACACGAAGTCGAACTCCCAAGCAGCCAGCCTTCCCGCATGAAGAGCCGTCCGAAGACGCTGATCGCTCTCACGCAAATTGGCCAGCAAAAGCCGGGTATCGTGCTGGCGCCGCCTGCCCTTCACCGCCGCCCGCGAGACGCTGAGCAGCGTGGTGGGATGAAAGGGTCGCTCGATGAAGGAGACGTTGCCGAGTACGTCCAGCCAGCGCGCCGCGATCGGGTTCCGCTCCGGCCCACCACCATGGTCGATCACGAGCAGGAACGGCAAATCCGACCAAGGCGGCTGGCTGGAAAGCCAGGTTGCAAGAGGATTGAGGTCGGCGCCGCGAATCGCCTCCTCTGTCATCAACAGAAAAGCAACATCGTCGTTGAGGCGTTGAACCACCGTGCTGAGGTCGGAACATACGACACACGTCACGCCGGTCTGCTGGATCAGGGAAGAAGCCACTGCTGCATCTCGTCCTCGCGGCGCCAGAATGAGGGCGCGCAGTGCCTGGATCGCGTCGGTCATTCGCGCGACACTGGCCGCGCGGGCGCGCGATCACTCGGCAACAAGGGTGTTCCACGCAGCACACCGTGGAACTGCGAGAGCGGCTCTCCAATGTGAAGGCCCCGGTCGAGCCAGAATTCGCGGATCGTATCCTCGTGCTTGCCGTCCCTTTTC